>NZ_JAYGIN010000017.1:0-229723 GCF_034931005.1 Arcicella sp. LKC2W | reverse complement strand
GGGTCGTTTATCACACTTAAACAACTTAATAGACTCATTTGACAAATTTTATTTTGTGCAAAGTTAAAGTATTTTCAATATATCAAAGAACTTAACAGCCCTGCTCCATCGGAGAGGGGTCGGGGGTGAGGTTTTGCATTAATAAGTATATAAGTCCGTAAGATTGTACCTTTCTTAAAACACAAAACAGTATAAGTTTAAGCTTTATTATTGATAAATTCATTCAAATTACTCCCATTGACCGTTTCATTTTAAGTAATATTTTACAAATCGATTCAAAATTTTACATATTTTTTAGTAAATCGGAATTATAGTTCCGATTGATATTTTTTATTTCAATATTTACTACTACATTTGCAAAACAATCAGCAACATAACTCAAATATGTATGAATCTTGAACAATTAGGCAATATTATTCGTGAAAGAAGAAACGAACTTTCATTTAGTCAAGAAGTTTTAAGCAATAAAAGCGATGTTGCCATCAAAACTATTCACTCCATAGAACTCGGAAAAGCCAATCCTTCCGTAAAAACCTTAGAAAGAATCCTTGACAATTTAGGTTTACAAATTATTGTAGTGAACAAATAGAGCCAATACAGGAAATATATTACCGAATACCTATCATAATTATTCATTCAAGAGTACACACAACAAATTAGAATCATCTTTGATTTACAACAAACATGGAACAAGCTATTAGTTACGAAAGAATTCCAACCAGTATTTATGCAGATTCTGATGCAGCATCAAAAGCAATTGCTCATGAAATCGCCGCAATTATTCGCCAAAAAGCCCATGAAGACAAACCAGCAGTTTTAGGTTTGGCAACAGGGTCATCACCTAAAAAAGTATATTCTGAACTGATTAGAATGCACCGTGAAGAAGGCTTGAGTTTTCAGAATGTAGTAACTTATAACCTTGATGAATATTATCCAATGGAAGCTGATGCCGTGCAGAGTTATGTGCGTTTCATGCGGGAACAATTATTTGACCATGTGGATATTCCAGCAGGAAATTGGCATTTGCCAGACGGAACTTTACCACTTGATAAAATTGGTGAATTTTGTAAAGATTATGAAACTCAAATTGAACGTTATGGCGGTTTAGATTTTCAACTATTAGGAATTGGCAGAAACGGACACATCGGTTTTAACGAACCAGGTTCACTTATCAACTCTCGTACTCGTTTGATGACGCTTGATTTGACAACCCAAATTGATGCCGCAGGAGATTTTGGTGGTTTAGCCAAAGTTTCTAAAAAGGCAATCACGATGGGCGTTCAGAAAATCATGGAAGCTAAAAGAGTGGTTCTTTGTGCTTGGGGTGAACACAAAGCCATGAACGTAGCTCGTGCCGTTGAAGGTCAGGTTTCATCTGATGTTCCTGCTTCTTATTTACAATTGCACGAAAACGCATCTTTCATTATTGATACTTCGGCGGCTTCGCAATTGACACGTATGCGTACTCCGTGGATGGTTGATTCGGTAAACTGGGACAGACCGATGATTAAAAAAGCGGTTATACATTTAGCATTGACAGTAAATAAACCAGTATTAAAATTAACAAATTCTGACTACAACGAAAATGGTTTATCTGACCTTTTAGCCCTTTACGGTCAGGCGTATGATATTAATATTGAGGTATTTAACTTCTTACAACATTCTATTACGGGTTGGCCTGGTGGAAAACCAAACGCTGACGACTCTAACCGTCCAGAACGAGCATATCCTGCCAAGAAAAAAGTTATCCTTTTCAGTCCACACCCCGACGATGACATTATTTCGATGGGTGGTACTTTCCAAAGATTGCACGACCAAGGGCATGATGTTCATGTAGTTTATCAGACTTCTGGAAACATTGCCGTAGCCGATGATGAAGCCTTACGTTTTGCTGAATTTGTGGTTGACTTTAACGAAAAATTTGAAGCAAATAATCCCAAAGCCAACCGTATTTACAAAGAAGCAGCCAAGTTTTTGAAAGCGAAAAAAGATTCAGAAATTGATACCGAAGAAGTTCGTTATATCAAAGGATTGATTCGTAGAGGAGAAGCCAAAAATACTTGCCGTTACGTAGGTATCAAAAAAGAAAATATTCACTTTTTAGATATGCCTTTTTATGAAACAGGAACGATTCAGAAAAACCCAATTGGTAAGGAAGATGTGGAAATTGTGATGAATGTTATCGACGAAATTCAACCACACCAGATTTATGCCGCAGGAGATTTAGCCGACCCACACGGAACGCACAAAGTTTGTCTGGATGCCATTATGGAAGCCGTTCAAAAACTCAAACATCGTGAATACATGAATAGTTGTTGGGTTTGGCTATACAAAGGAGCTTGGCAAGAATGGGACATCGACCAAATAGAAATGGTAGTTCCGATGTCACCAGACCAAGTTTTGAAGAAAAGATATGGTATTTTCAAACACCAATCTCAAAAAGACGGCGTACCATTCCAAGGAACGGATGCTCGTGAGTTTTGGCAACGTGCCGAAGACCGAAACAGTAACACCGCCAAATTATACAATCAATTAGGTTTGGCAGAATACGAAGCGATGGAAGCATTTGTGAGATGGAAATTCTAAAAAATAAAAAACCTCCTAAGCGTTACGATTCTTAGGAGGTTTTTTATTTAAAATCAGTTTTTATAAGAAGCACACTAAAGCTACATTCCAGTTAAAGTCCTTCACTACTAAATTTCTTTTCATCAATGGTTCGGTTGCTTGAAATGACAATCCAAAGGCACTTTTAGGCTTTTTTATCATAATATTTTGCGTTGAAAAAACACCTTCATTTCCACCTGTATAATTCAAATAAAACACAGAAGGCGATACCGTCATTTCAAATTGTTTACCCAAACGGATTCCTCCCAAGGTTGCCCCAAGTGTCAGTAAATCAAGCGAAATACCATCACTCGACGTTGGAATACCATGTAAATGCGAGAGCGTTAAGCTATTATTACTCGTCATTTTGTAAGTCAAAAGTTGTTCTGAAATAACATTTCTATCAATTTTAATGATTTCATTGGCACTCCCTGCCTTTAATTCTTCCGTTGTTTTATACAAAAAAGCATATCCTACTGAAGTCCGAAAATCCAATTTTTTACCTTCAACCAATCGGTATCTCAACCATTGATTCATAAACCAAGGACGAGCATTATAATTATAAGAAAATTGTGGACTGTACGAAAAACGCTTCTTGGATACATCTAAAAATGCAAGTAAAGCAGGCTGGTCGAGCGAGAATGCAGGCACTAACGAAATCCCGTTATTAGTCACCTGAATCACTCCTGAAAACTTGGCTCGCTGAGGTATTGTATCTTTTTTTACCTCTGAAAAAGAAGAAGGAATGCACAAAAAGTACATTCCTAATAATAGTAAAATTGGGTTCATTAATTAGTAGTTAGGTAAAAATTTGGTCAAGGCTTTCGCCCTGACCAAGCAATCTATATATGTATGCACTCAGTTATTTCAAATAAAAGCAAGACAAAAATAATATCTTAATTTATTGTATCAATATGATACAATATTAGAAGTTTTTTTAATCTGATTAAAATATTTAGGACATTTTTAAGCTAATTTTAATTTCCAGAAGTAAAAACAACGTATTTTAGGGACAAAAATATAATTTTATATATCTCCATTAAATTTTAAATTTCCTAACCCAAACAACACTGAAGCAAAAAAGAGTTGATATTTTACAAAAATTTATGCAAAAAAAAGTAACAGATGAAGACCTTTCAGGTGAAAAATTTATACCAAATATTTCAGTTGACATTGTCATTTTTGGATTTCATAACAGACAATTAAAGATTTTATTACTTCGGTTCAAGAACACTTCACTGTATGCCTTACCAGGAGGATTTATCAATGAAGAAGAGGAAGATATTGAAGAGGCGGTGGAGCGAGTTTTGACCGAACGCACAGGCATAAAAGACATTTATTTAGAGCAATTTGGTGTATTTGGGTCTAAGAAAAGGGCTTTTGGTGAAACCCACAAGCATATTCATGAATCGGCAGGCAAAACCACAGAACTCAATCAGTGGATTACTCAACGCTTTGTTACGGTTGGATATTATGCTTTGCTCAATCTAAAAGATACGATTCCAAATCCTGATGATGTATCAGATTTTTGTGGCTGGATTGACATCAACGAGATGCCAACTTTGGCATTCGACCATAAAAGTATTATTGAAAAAGCCCTTGAATCTTTACGAATGATGCTTGATTTAAAATTGGCGGTATTTAATTTAATGCCCGAATCATTTACGATGAATGATTTACAAAGTTTATACGAAACTATTTTAGGCAAAAAATTACAACGTACCAATTTTCAGAGGAAAATGTTGAGCTTGGGGATTTTAGAAAGATTGGATAAACATTGGACTGGTGGGGCTCATAAAGCAGCGTATTTGTATCGTTTTGATAAGAACAAATACAATGAAATGCAGAAAGAGAAGTAAGATAATCGTAGAAATCAGGTCATAAGCATTTAATACTTACGACCTAATTTTTAAGATTTATATTCGTTAATATTAGTTGATGTGGTTACACTAATGCCTAACTGAATCCAAATCTCTGCTTGTCAATTATTGAATTGAACTATTAGAAACGGCTTCCTTTGTGTGAAATTCATATCTAAAAATATCATCAACTTCAGAACCTGCTGGAATATTCATAATTTCTTTGATTAGACCTGTTTTCATATCAAAAACCCAACCATGTAAATGAGGTAAACTACGGTTTGCCCATGCACGTTGAATAATAGAAGTTTTTGATAAGTTTTTCACCTGCTCTTCTACATTCAATTCCACTAATCTATCAAAACGTTTGTCTTCATCTGAAATACTTTTTATTTCATAATTGTGCTTATCATATACCTCTTTGATATTTCGTAACCATTTGTTAATCAGCCCTAAGTCGGCATTTCCCATAGCGGCTTTCACACCTCCACAACCATAATGCCCACACACAATTACGTGTTTTACTTTTAATACTTCTACTGCATATTGCAAAACAGATAATAAATTCATATCTGTATGAACTACCATATTGGCAACATTTCTATGTACAAAAACTTCTCCAGGTTGGGTATTTGTTACTTCTTCGGCAGGAACACGGCTATCGGCACAGCCTATCCAAAGAAATTGTGGTTTTTGGTCTTTGGCAAGATTTGTAAAATAATCCTCATCTAATTCCAAACGCTCTTTAGCCCAAATTTTATTGTCAGTTAATAATTTATGATAACTTTTCATTTTAATTTCTTTTACAATGAACCTGTTTAAACTTATTCATTTTGTTGTAAATCGCTTCAATTTTCATTGCCGCAGCAAACCGTTCAAAACGAAAAGCTTAAACAAGCTCAATTTATGTTAAATATTATTGGAAAACGGATATGTCTATTGTTTTAGTTTCAAACTAAACACTCACTTTCTTTTCTCTTTTAAAAGCATTTTTTACAATAAAATAAATAATCAATGCCGATAAAACACCAGTAAGGAAATCTGTAACGGGTACCATAACGGCAGTATAAACCATCATTGAAAATTCAAATTTTCCTAAGTGCTTAATTTCCTTTATTTCAGAAACTTTAATCATATTACTGGCAACCCAAATAAGAATTCCACCAATACAAGCCATAGGGATTAGCTCTAAGTATTGTGCCAAATAAAATGCCATTGTCAATTTCAGTATTGCCTTAAAATAACCTGCTAATGGCGTTTTTGCTCCTGCTTTAATACTTGTGGCAGTTCTTGCCAAAGCACCAGTACATGGAAACCCTTGTATGAGAGGTGTGATGATTTGCACTAAACCTTGTCCAAAAAATTCTTTATCTGGATTAAAAGGCGTTTTATTATTATTGGCTAATTTGTCAGCCATTGAAGAACAAAGAATACTTTCAACTCCCGAAACAAATACAATTGATACTACATAATAAACAATATCAATTGCCACAGAACTACTAAAAGTTGGCAAAATTGGTAATTGTATTTTAAAGAAATTGTTAGGAATTGAACCGTATAAATCTCTCACTAATATAATTTCTTTGTCTGATAAAACTGTGGCTGATAACAAAGTGGCAGTTCCCATCGCAACAACAGGGCCTGGAATATAAATAGAAATTTTAAGTAAGAATTTTGCCAAAATAAAAGTCAATACACCTAAGAAAATCGACCAAGGATTAATAATGTTTATATTACTGAGCGATAATCTAATATTATGAATCAGTCCGCCTTGTATATCTTCATCTTGCCCCAAGAAATCTTTAAAAGACTCAATACCTAAAATATCCTCAAAATTGGTCAAGGCAATCGAAACAGCAATACCAATGGTGAAACCTACAATGATTGAATTAGGAACTAATTTAGCATATTTTCCAAAACCAAAAATTCCCATAATAATCAATATAATACCCGAAATCATGGATACTAAAACCAAGAAACCATGAGCAATTTCAAAAGTCCCTCCATTTGCCACGCCATATTTAGCAATCAAACTTGCTATTACAGGAATAAAAGCTGCTGTTGGTCCATATACTTGATATTTTGACCCTCCAAATGTTCTACCAATCACACAAGCTAAAGCACCTGCAATAATTCCATGTTCGGGTCTCATACCCATTGCCATCGCAAAGCCCATCGCCATAGGTATTGCAGTCATGGCAACAATTAAACCTGCACTAAAATCTTGATAAGTTGTTTTTATCCAATTGTCTTTGGTCAAATCCTCCCAACGAGAATCAAAAAATGTAAAAAACAATTTGATTCTACCAAGTGGGGTATTAGGAATTTGTGGGTTGTTCATAATAATTTGTATTTATTGAAAGTTTACCGTGTTTAATAATGTTATAGCCATTCAACCATCTAATAAACGTCGCAATAAGTCAACTAAAAGGGACACTCCTCAATACTGAATAAACAGTAAAATGGGTATTGCCTTAAAGAATTTATCCCTTTAAAATCATTAAAAAGTAATATATAGACTCACTGAAACGCCATTCTCTGCACGAAAAAGGCTTGCTTAAAAGAAAATTGAAGGATAAATGTTAGATTAACCTTTCGAAGAAAGATTATGCCCGAGGAGGAGGAATTTGAATATCGTAATGTAATTGGGGGAAGCTTGCTGAATAAAAATAATGGCGTAAATGACGACCATTCTCAAAACAATTTATATCTGAGTTGGCATGTAAATTTAAAAAAGAAGTCACTAAATAATCATCATCAATTGAATCAAACACATCTGATTCTGTTGTTTTTGTTTTAGAATCTGCTTCTTCTTCAATATCAAAACTTTTCAACGCTACACTTTTAGATGATAAAAACTTTACATAATAATCTGCACAGGTGTTTAATGCCACGATATGAATCATGAGCAATAAACAAAATGTCCTAAAAACTATGCGAGAAGTATAAATCATGCAACAAAAGTAGCTATAAAAAAATAACTCCCAAACAATATCTTTAGAAATGCTTGGGAGTTAAGGAATAAATGTACTTAAGCATAAGTACTTAAAAAAACGGAACTATCTACAATTTGTCGCAGAATAAAAATAGACCACAGATTGTACTGATTCAACGGATTTACACGGATAAATTTAAAGATAAATCAGTGTAAATCTGTTTTATCTGTTCTATCCGTAGTCTAATTTTGTCTTGCGACAAATTGTAGATAATTCCGAATAAAATAAACCTTAAATAATCAAATCGCTATATCTGCTTTCTTACTATCCTTTACGTGCTGCCAATTTATGGTCAGATACAGGCACATGATTTTCATGTCCAATGATAGTTACTTTACCACCAGTAGCTGCATAATCATGCTCAAAATGGTGTAAGTTTTCCATTACGGAGTGGTCAATCATACGTGTATTTTTCAAGTCAATTGTTACGTTAAATCCTGGAGGAATCGCTTCTAATTTGCTTTTGATACCCATATAATTACTAAAAACTGCCGATTTATCAATTTCTACTAAATATTCATCATCCGTAAATGAAACTTGGGTAGGTGTTTGAAAAAGCGTTTTTAATAAATCCCAATCAACGATATTTATCAAGATTTGTAAGACAATTCCAGCGGCAATACCCACTAATAAATCTTCGTAAAGGGTAAAGAAAATGGTTACTAAAAATATCGCCAATTGTTCTTTACCAATTTTGAAAGTCTGGATAAATTCTCTTGGGTGAGCCAACTTGATACCAACCGTAATCAACATGGCTGCCAAAGCTGTATTCGGAATCAATTCGATAAGATGAGATGCCAATAATAAGAACACCAAAATGAAAAAACCATGAAAGAAATTTGCCCAACGAGTTTTAGCTCCATTTCCAACATTTGACGAACTACGAGCAACTTCTGAAATCATTGGTAAACCTCCCAAAATTGCCGCTAAAGTATTCCCAATTCCTACCGCAATAAGGTCTTTATTGGCATCAGATTTACGACGATACGGGTCTAACATATCAATAGCTTTTACCGTCAATAATGATTCTAACGTCCCAACTAAGGCAAACATAATTACATATTTCACAAAAACACCCGTTTGAGCGAATCCAGAAAAATCAACGTTTACTTTTACATTATCCAATAAATTTCCGATATGAACAAGGGCATAAGCAGGTTCAGTTGTTTGAAAATCCATCAATAATTCGGCAGGAATGGCAATCATTAACACTACCAAAGGAGCAGGAATTTTCTTGATTAAAGGATTCTTGATGAATGCCCAACCCAACATAATAGCTAAACTTACTACTCCAATTAAAGTAGCTTTTGGGTCAAGATGTAGTAAAAATTCAGGGATTGAAGCCAATAAGCCAAATGGCCCTTTTCCTTTGGTCATGGCAGGATTTACGTCTAATAATACAGGAATTTGTTTGGCAATAATGATTAAACCAATAGCTGCTAACATTCCGTGAATAGCGGAAAGTGGGAAAAAATCGGCTAATTTACCCAATTTGAAAACCCCAAAAAGGATTTGGACAATTCCTGCAACCACCATTGCTCCTAAAGCTAAATGCCAACCAGTTTCGCCACCGCCAAATTCAGCAACGGCACCCGCTACAATTACGATTAATCCAGCGGCAGGCCCTTTTATCGTTAAGCGTGAACCCGAAAGTAAGCTAACCACGATACCACCAATAATAGCCGTGATAAGTCCCATAATGGGTGGAAACTCTGATGCTTTGGCAATACCCAAACTCAAAGGCAATGCTAATAAAAATACAATAAAGCCAGAAATGGCATCAGTCGAGAAGTTCTCTTTAAGCCCTTCGATACCATCTTTAGGCAATGTTAATTTATTTTTAATTTCCATGAACGTTGTTTGTTTAATATTTTTAAAAATCGTGGATTAATTAACGGAACTATATACTTATTAATGCAAAACCGCTGACGGGGTGAAAAACCGCCGTCAGGGTTACGGAAGAAGACCCTGACGGCGGTTTTTCACCCCGTCAGCGGTTAATTTGGGTCAAATTTGCATTTGCATTTTTAAGTACATAATTCCGTTAATTAATCTAAGTATTTGCTTTTTGACTGATTATGAACAACTTATTTCTTAGCAAATGAAAAATTAGTGTAATATGACAATCTCATAGTTGGGTTACTTTCTTCAATGGTATCCGTAAAATTCCACACGTTTTGATGAATGTAACTCAACTGAATTTGATGATGTGGATTGATGTTGTACCCAAAGCCAGCAATAATTCTATTCTGATTCATAAAAGTTCCTCCCACGTCTGAATCCGCATTGGGAGTTGATTTTATTGAACCCAAATTGAAAAATGCTTCGTCCCCTAAAATTCCGAATAGCTTTGTGGCTTTCTTCTCATCTTTTATCAATGGATAATTCAACAAAAGCATATAACGGAAACGGTTTCTGTACGCATAGCGGTCAATATCGTATGTTCCATCTGCACCTTTCACCGCCACACCAACGTAGCGATTTTCATCTCTTAATCGATTCGTTACCTTCAAATCACCAAACTGATGCGTAAACTGTGCTTGTATCCAAATATGGTTTTCTGGAATTGTCGTTTTATTAATGGCAGGATTACCATATACGTAAGTGGCATAATGCGAATACCCTAAACTGCCAACCAAATGTTTTGTTAATTGGTAATCAATGGAAGGACGAACAAAATACTGTTGTTTTTCACTAAAACCATTGGCAAATCTGGCAACCGTTTCAAAAGTGAAGGATAGCTTTTTTGTCAGCATATTTTTGCCGTAATAATGTAGCCAAATGTCATTATTTTGACTTTGAACCGCTTGTGAATAGCCTGTAAAATTTAAAGCTAAAGCACTAACTATAAGAATTTTAACTATGTTTATTTTCATGATTTTTTGATTTTATGTAGGGCATATTGGATACCAATACTCCCCTACTTTTTTTAACTACTTCTATATGCTACCTCATGCTGAGATTTTGTATGTGGCCCAATAAATACACGAGCATAAATTCTGATAATCGCCAAACCGTCGATGATAAGACTCAATGAAACAAATGAGGCTAAGACGATTTGATTTTCATGAATATGCGTAAATATTAAGTCTTCGCCCACAAATGTTGGCGTAATTGGGAAGCCCGAAATACCCAAACAAGCCAATAAAAACAAGAAAGCTAATTTTGGATGTTTATAAGAATGTCCGTGAAACTGGTCTAAGTCGATGGTGGTTTCGTATGATTTTAGTTTTCTTAAACAGAAAATACCAAAAGCACCTGCCACCACTACACCACTCAAATACAAATAGACTTGATTGAAGGTAAATAATTCATTGAATGATACCGCCAGAGCAATCCAAAAATGGTTCATCACTACCAAAACCCAACTCATCGTGGCACGTCTTCTTTCTGTAAATGCCTTCAAAACCATCACTAAGCCAATAGTTGCAAAAGTGACAGGCAAATATGCTTGAATAGTTGGTGAAATTAATTCTTTGTGATGCACACTGAAAAGACCTGCACCATAAACCACCACGAAGAATATCAAAACCCGACTGAGTGTCATAAAATTGAGTTTATTTCCTCCCCATTTCAATGGATTCCACAAAAAACGATACATAAATGAATCTAAATTCCATTCTTTAGTACACAAAATGTAAAATGTGTTTTGTAGTTTTTTCGAGAAAATAGAAACTTCAAGCGAGCTTTCATGTGGTGAAAAATTATAGAATTGTTCACGAATCAAATAACTCGCTACCGATGGCGAAACCAATAATTGGTAGGTTCTCAAAAAGGCATTTCCCGCAAAGTGAAAGAGTGCCAAATTTTCAAATCCAAGAGCCACTTCTATAAAAATCAAACCGATTTGAGAAATTGACGCATAAGCAATTTGACTTTTAACGGAAGACTGTACACGAGCGATTCCTGTGGTGATAATTGCGGTTGATAAGCCCAAAAGTCCAATCAAGATTCTTACCGAAATTTGTTGTTCCCAAAAAGGAAAAGTTCTCATTAATAAAAACACGCCTAAATGCACCGACAACGAACCATAAAAAATAGCGGTTGATGGCGTTGGACCTTCCATTGCTCTTGGCAACCAAGATGACAATGGTAATTGAGCCGATTTAGCAGCAGCAGTTATCAAAATCATTAATGAAATGAAAACACCAATAAACGAATGACTTTGTAAATGTTCGTGGACCAATTCAAAATTATTCAATTTCAAAAAAGTGATGTTTTCGTGCCATAAATGGTGGCTCATCCACATCGCTAAAATCAAGCCTACATCGCCAATACGATAAATTGAGAATACTTTAACTGCATTTTTAACGGGCAAATAACGCTCACGATAAAAAGCAATTAACAAGAACGAAGACAGTCCTAAAACCTCCCAACCGATGAAAAGCGTTTCGAGATTTCCAGAGAAAATCGCTACGTTATAACCCACATAGAAAAATAAAATGGTATTATAAAAACGCTTATAGCCAGCTTCACGGTGAAGATAATAACGGCTATAAATGGTTACCATGAAAGTCAATAATGACCCTACCAACAAATAAATCATCGTGATTTTATCAAAATATAAATCCACGAAAAAGTCATAGCCAGTAGTTCTAAAAACGTCAATATCCTTTACATTTAGCGTTGGGCAGCCTTTTATAAACCACGCAATGGCAAAAAGAATAGCACTCACTAAATGTAAACCAACTGTTAAAAATGCCACCGACGAAATAAACGTCTCTTTTTTGTCAGGAATTAACAGACTTATTAAAAACCCGAAAATTGGCAATAATATAAAATAATTAAGTAATTGAGTCATGAAATTAATGTTTATGCACCAATGAGATAAACTGGGAAATTCTCCTGCGTTGATTCCAACAATGGGGTGATGTCCGAAATCTTTTGTAATTCTTTCGTCAAGGGATTGTACGAAACAAATTCCCCTTTTTGGAAAGAAAACAATTCTTTTGTCTCAGGATTTACCACTACCAAATTCACCCATTCATTGATAAACCACTCATAAGTTGCATACAAACGCTTAATGCTATCCAAAACCACATTTGGGAAATGCTCAACGATAAAAAGGATTCTCACAGGGTCATGCACTTCAATCATTTGACTTGGTAAACCTGGGCGTAAATCTCCATCAATACCATTTGCCACACCAATCAAGCCCATGACATTATGCGGCAATTTTGTTCCTGCTCCCAATTTCTGATTATCTACTCTTGAGAAATAATATTCCAAATTGATACCTCCGCAAACTGGTGCGGCAGCTTTCATGATATTGAAAAGATATTTTCCTTCTGGGTCGATAGAATAATCGTAAGAATTAAGGAATGAACGTCTATCCAAGAATAAACCTTTGGTCAAATTTCTACGACCTACAATACACAAAGCATTGGTAGCATGATTTAATTCTGGACGTGGTTCAAACAAGGAAACAGAACGTATTTTAATTTTCTCATGAATCATCGCAGGAGTCAAATTGGTATCAATCGACTCAAATCTTCTCGAACGCTCTTTGGCATTATAATCCAACGATTTCTCAAAGATTTTCTCGTATTTTAAATGATTCGCATAATTGGCTTCTGAAAGTAATTTCTCATCAAAAAAAGCAACTTCGTCACGGGTAGTATCATGCAATGCTCCCACAAACTGCGTTGAATCAGGAATATCAATGCCTCTTTCTCTCAAAGCAGTTCTCACTTCTGGTTTATTCGCCATTTCGCTTAATACACGTGCATTGGCAGAACCCGCACGTCCACAACAAGCACCACAATCATACGCCGCAAAATGAGGATTATTGACGCTACTTGCACCATGACCAACCACATAAACGATAGGAGCAAAATCTTTGACCAAGCCAATACTTTTCAGTGTTCCTTCTACACGGTCAACCATTTCGTTGATTTCAAAACCAACTTGTAAACCGTTTTCTTCTTGCTTATTATGTTCGTGTTGTACCGTCAAGCCAGCGTGTTTGTCCATGTGTTTGAAGGACGAAGAAGTTGCTGGACTCATAGATGGGCGGAAAATACTACCAAATAATTTGACCGCCGACCAAAAACCTAAAGTCTGTGAAATCAACCAACCACTATAAAATGAATGAGAATGTTTAGAAAAATAAAGGTCTTTTTTCAGTTTAATACCTTTAAAAGAAGCCTCATTTTTCTCCTTCACCAAATATTTGGGCGTTACGGGAGCGGGACAAACTTTGGTATAAAATTGTCCTCCTTCGGGCTGAAAGAAGAATTCAACCCCAAAAAAACCTGGTGTTCCAAAAGTCTCGCAGGAAGTATCAAATTGTTCCAGATAACGACGAATTGAACATTCTCGGTCATCAATACAAAACATGGCTTGGAATGTGAGTTCATGAACCGCTTTACTTGGCGTATTCTCTAACTTAATTCCTGCTAAAACTTCATCATAATAACTCCACTCAAATGCTTCTTGCCAAATTTTCAAGATTTGATGAATCTCCGTTTCTTCAACCTCCGCAAATAAATCGACTGGTTTATCCCTCAAATTTTCAGCTAAAGGAGTCCAACCATCACCAAAATGAAAATCTATGGCATCAATTTCAAGCAATAATTCAAATGTGATGGCATCTTTTAATGAAATTTTACGAGCATCCAAAAGCGTTTCGGGGAAATCTTCCACCGCAGAAACCATGCCCGACCAACCTTGATGAGCAAATTGTTGGTCGTATAAATATTGGGTATAAAGTGATTTATCTCCTACCAAAATTTGAAGTAAATCCTCTATTTTACAATCTGTTTTTAACAATAAATCTTTGGCTCTTTTTCCTCTAAAATAGCTTGAATAGCTGTTTTTCTCCATTGCTTTGAGAGAATCCAAAAAGCTTTTATCTTTTGCTGGAAAACCCCAAATAGCAATGCCTTGGTCAAGAAAACCACAGATTATTCTAAAAAGCGTTGGATGCACCATTGAGTCCAAATCTATTTGATAAGACTTTTTCCAATTGGCTCTTAAATTTCCGATTCTTGGCAAAAAATTAGCTTCGTAGATTTCTGAAACCAATTTATTTTTCCAAATTTTGACATTGTTCGCTCCAAATTTATCTACGATAATTTTATCGAGAATATCTTCTCTGATTCGTTTATTGGCATATAATACCCTGTATTCGTCCAACGACAGAGACACATTATATCCAAAAATTTCAGACGCTCTTCTGATGCCTTCAAAGAATTTCATATCTTGAAAAGCATGGAGGGTATTATGATGAACAAAGTCTTTTAAGGGATTTTGAGCAGGCAAAAAATGCTTTAACTCATGAATCACTTCCTTTTCATCAAACACGTGTTTAGTGTGAGACACAGTTTTTGTACTCATTGAAAATCAGTAGTTTAGCCTTTGATTACTATCATTTCCCACAAATATTTTCTGGACTTACAACAAAGTCATAAGCCATTAATTTGTATTAGAAAACAACGAAAAACTGCTTCAACTCAATAGAATTGAAGAATAGAAGGGAATCTGAAATATCAGCAGTACAATTTGAGAGAGCAGTAAAGAATAAAACGCTTTACCGATTGAATTGAGTGGGAATAAGAATCTAAATGTGTATTGGTAAGTTCATCAAAAACTATGATATTTTTTGATGTAATAATATGTAGATAATCATCATCATCTGAATCATCAGAATCTTCTTCGAGGTCAAAATCATCATTAGGAAATGAATTTTCAACAAAACTACTTATTGCTGAATGTTGATTTTGGGCATGAACAACAACTGTCTTTTTTTCAGAAAAATTATCTGACAAATTCTTACTTAGTCCATTATTAGCCAGTAATAATGAGATAAATAATATGAATATGTTTTTAATTTGATTCATTCAGAAAAAAATGATTTGATACTTAGCTGACAATTTATTGTACTATTTAAAGAATATTGATATTTTTCTAATACAAAGATATGATTCTTTCGAGAAATAGAAACTTTTTTTAAGTTTTTTTAAAATTCAACTATTGAGTTTACGGTTTTTAAGTCCTCTACGATTTAAGTTATTTTACAAAGTCACTCAAGAAACCTATCAAATCATGAAAAAATCAATTATTATTCTCCTCTTCATGTCATCGTACTGTCAAGGACAAATTAATGGTAATTCATCAATTATTTCAGGAGGACGAATTCGTACTTTTTCTTATCATCTACCTGCCAATGTTACCGCTTGTAACCTTCCTTTAATGATTGCTTTTCATGGTGATGGAGGCAATGGGGCGGGGTTTCAAAGTTATGCGGGCTTAGATGCTTTGGCTAATTCTCAGAATTTTATTGTGGTATATCCCAATGCGGTTTCGGTGGGTGGAACACTCCAATTTAATAAATATGCCGATAATGCAGTTGGTTTTGGAACAGTTGGCGACACTGGCTTTGGCACTTCCCCCGACCCCAATGCACCTGATGATGTACTTTTTACAAGTGATTTGATTAATTATTTTGCTGAAATTTATCAAATAAATCGCAATCGTGTTTATGCCACAGGGCATTCTGGAGGAGCGTTTATGTGTTATTTTTTATCGGTTGCTTTAGCCAATAAAATCACTGCAATTGCCCCTGTTGCGGGTAGTTTATGGATAAATACGGTATATTCAAATAGTCGTTTTTCAGCGACAAATTTCACTTCAATTCCTATTTTACATATTCACAGTAAAGGCGACCCTGTGGTTTCTCCTCCAATAATTCCTTATCCCAAAACACCTAATTATGTATGGCCAACTTCTCAATTTTCGGGAATGGCTTGTAATAATTGGGGAACTTATACGACTACGGCAATCAATACAAATGCTGATTTATTGACATTTTGCGGTACAGGTAAAAAAGTACAAATGATTATCACAAAAGATGCCACACATGGTTGGCCAACGGCTATCAATCCCCAACAACAAATTTGGGATTTTGTCAAAAATTATAGCCTAAACTCATTTCCTCTCAATTCTTGCATGAATACAAATCAAACTACACAATCAGGAAGTTGGCAAAGTACAAATACGTGGGTCGGAGGAACATTACCAATTTCCACAAATTTTATCAATATCATGCCTGCTCATGAAATAAGTTTGCCGTCTAATTTACCAACCACTATCAATAATATGAATTTGAAAGGTCGATTGGTGTTTCAAAATGGAAGTATTTTGAGGATTATCAATTAAAGTAAAAAACGTCATTTGTAATCCTATAATTATTCTGCTTTATTTACACCAAAACAACCTCTCCAAATTTTACGATTTTCAATTCATTTCCTCCAATTTTATTCTCAGCTTGTAATTGCTCCAAAATAATCGCAGGCTCATTTAGTGGTTCATCAGACAAGTCGAATGTACCAAAATGAAAGGGAATAAGTCTTTTTGCTTTGCAGTCCTTAAATGCACGAACAGTATCAATGGGTTCTTGGTGATTATATTTCATAAACCAAGTTGGGGCAAAAGCTCCTGCTCCGATAATGGCAAGGTCAATATTGGGAAATAATTCGCCTATTTTCTTAAAATGTGTTCCATTTCCATAACCAGAATCGCCGCCGAAGTAAATTGTTTTATCATTAGTTTTAAAGACGAAGCCGCCCCAAAGCGTTTCATTGGCATCATTCAAGCCACGATTTGACCAATGGCAAGAAGGAACAAAAACGATGTCAAGTTTATTATCTGTTTTATACTTTTGAAACCAACCTGCTTCTTGGATTTCATGATTTGGCATCCAATTTTGGAGTAATGACTGCATCCGTAAGCCTGTCAATATTTTGGCATTGGGGTTTTGTTTTTGGAGCAATTTCAAACTGGTCTTATCACAGTGGTCATAATGAGCATGAGAAATCAGGATATAGTCAAGATTTATGAGTTTTTTTGAATCAATTGGAAATTCAGAAAAGCGTTTACTTGATGCCATAAATTCCATGTAAGGTACAGGAACATTACCTAAAAGCGGGTCAATTAAGATTCGTTTTCCTGCTAAACGGATAAAAATCGTGGCATGACCCAACATGACAACAACATCCTCTTGCCCATTCAAAAATGAATCATCTTTGATAACTTTTGTTCCTTGTATTGTATTATCTTTTCGTACTTTGAATGGGTTTTTCGTTGATTTCCATTTAAACACATTAGAGAAAGCAGCCTTTTCATAACCAACGGTATCCATATTCAAGAAAAGTCCATTTTCATCCAAAGGGTTTCCTCCATTTTTCTCCCATTCTTGCCAAACCGTTTCTAAATCAGGGTTTTTAGTAATTTGTTTCATTTGCTTTTTTTGAGATAAAACAATCCCTCCACCAATAGCTGAAACTGCGGTGATGGTCATTGAATTTTTAATAAATTTTCTACGTTTCATCATTATTTTCAATATGTTTTTAATGCTAACACAAAAGACCTATTTTTCATCCCATTTATATGAACAAAAAAGGCTCATCTTTCGATGAGCCTTTTTGTGTAAAGAATAATCCTAAAATTATTTTAACGTCAAAACTTCTTTTACAATACGAGGTGCTGCCACATTATATGAATAATGAAGGTAGAAACTCTTTGTAGCAGGGTCATAATAATTTTTAGAATAACTCTGATTGATGTTTGGAGTTGCTCCAGTTGGCGTAACAGTAACACTATTATCAGCATTAACTGTTAGCGTCATGGTATAACCAGCACCACCTAAATCTCCTAATTCAGTGCTAACGCTATTCGGAGTTAAAGTAACTACATCCTTAAGACGGTCAATATCTCTTGGACCAGCCGTCGGGTGAGTAAACACACCTAATGCTTTATACTTTCCATGCCATTTGTTTTTAGCAATAATTTGGAATAAAGCAGAGCCTAAACCATTTCTGATTTTGTAATTACCAGCACTTGCTACCGAAATTCCTAAAGCATAGCTTTTCTTAGCATCCAATTTGGTTGGGTCAAAAGTAATAGCTACGTTTTTACTAAAATCACCTGCTGCCATTTTAACATCAACTTCTGACAATTTGTATAGACTTGTCGGAAGAGCTTCAAATGTAGTTGCGTGTGCCTTATTGTAAGCCGTAATTAAAGCATCATCTACTTTAAGAGATACACTAACAGCATTATTGAGTTCAGAAGAGCTGTTAACATCTCTGATAATTTCAAGAAACTCGGTAGTTTTGTCACCCGCTACTAAGTCAACACCCAAAAGGCTTAATTCTTCATTTGCTGCTGGAAGACGAACAAAGTTTGAGCCTATTCCGTCAATCATGTCTTTACCTTCTGGTACACAGGCAGTTGCTAAAACAACCAGACCTAAGACTAAGGCTTTCATTGATTTGATATATCTTTTCATTTTATTTTGAATTAAAATTAAATAATTATTTCAAGGAGAGATATCTTATTTATCCCACCATACTTTTGCGTCCTGAGTATCACCACCAGCAAGTCTGCCAACTGCTGCATTGAAGTTTTCACCATTCAATGTAGGCTCATTAGCACCATAAACGTATCTACGTGGTATTTTTTTACTTGAATTAGTTGCTTTTGAAGATGGTACTAATGCAGGCACACCAGTTCTTCTCCATTCTGCCCAACCCATGTGTCCATTAGGGAAGAAAGCAACATAACGTTGTAATTGAATTTTCGACAAAGCATTATCAGCAAGTGTAACATTTGCTGAACTCAAGAATGTAGTAAACTTAGCTTGGTCAAAAACACCCCATTGCTTCCAAGACATTTCGATACCTTTACTGTACATATTTTGAGCATTCTCAGTTGTCCAACCTAATTGTGCAGCTTCAGCTCTTGCCAAATAAGCGTGAGCAGCTGTCAATATTTGACTGGTAGAGTTAGCTTGACGTAAAGATTGGTCTAAGATAAATGAATAATCAGCATGACCATTAGCATAAGTAACTGCATCATCACGAGTTAGTCCATAAGGGAAAGAAACGAGTTCTCCTTTACTGTTATTTTGTCCCATTACTTTTGCTCTTAGGTCTTGAGAACCAGCTAAAATATTAGCAAAAACATCACTTACAGCATAATCTTTACGACCGTCGTATAGAGTAAACCAAGGATTTTTGTAAGTTCCTCCAGGATATGAAAGAGCAGTATTGTCTTCGTTAGCATCAATAACTCCGCCTGAAGATGCCAATGCGTCCAAGAACTGAGCTTTACCATTAGTTGGGTCAACTTTTGAAATACGTAATGCCATCACTAAACGAAGCGTATTGGCAAATTTTTTCCATCTTGTCAAATTACCACTGTGTACAATATCACCTTTTGGTACAGCTCCACCATCAAATTGACCAACAGCTTCTTTTAATTCTTTGAAAAGAAGTGTATAAACTTCCTGCTGAGTATCATACTTTGGTTTAACTTTTCCTTGTAGAGCTTCTGATACAGGAATATCTCCCCAAGAATCCGTCATGGCTAAGTAACGATAAGCCTTCAAAATACGAGCTAATGCAATTTGGTTATTATTTGAACCATTCAATCCAGCATAAGTAGCTGTTGCAGGGTCGGTATTACTATTAATGATGTTCTGCAAATCATACATACTTCCTGCATAAATACCATCCCAAGCTAATTGAGGAATTGCATACAATGAAGTTTCAGTATATTGAGTTTCTGCAAAGTATTGACAATACAATGCTCCTCTAAGACTTCCTGTTGAAGAAGGAGTATCAAAGTCAAATAAAGCATTCGTTAATAATGCAGAAGTTACTGGTACTGAAATAGAGTTTGGGTTTTTATTAATATCACCAAAATCAGTTAAATTACAACTTGATGCTACTGCCAACAAACAAGATGCGCTGAGTGCTTTTATTATATTTTTTTGAAATTTCATATCATATAAAGTTTTATTGGGAAATTAGAATCCTAATTTTACGTTAACTCCAAAAGAACGTGTTCCTGGGAATTGACCATTTTCTCCGTAAATATTTGATATTTCAGAAGGGTCAAAATCTCTATTCTGAGCATACACTAACCAAGGGTTACGAGCTACAAATGAAACAGAAGCATTTTGTACGAATTTATTATTTTTCAAAGGAATTTTATATCCAATACTAACTTCTCTTACTTTAATAAAGTCTAAATCATATACGTGTTCTTCGGCAATACCGCTTCCTCTAAATTGGTGATAATACGTCTGAGCATCTACATAAGTATCAACGGCTTTTCCTTCTTTTGTTACACCAACAACATGAACACCACCACCATCTGCAACAGGGTCACGTAATGGATTTCCTTTGTGGTTTACTCCTGCTGTTCTCTCTAACAAACCTGAGAATGAACCCCAGTGGTCAGAAAGTGAGAAGTATTTTCCTCCTTTAGAGAATTCAATATTAGCATTCAAGGTAAAGTTTTTATAAGTCAATTGATTTGACCAACCTCCTGTAAAATCAGGTAATACACTTCCTAAATATTGGTTTGGATTGGCAACATACATACCATCTTCAGTAACAACTTTCTTTCCATCAAGGTAAGTAAAACCACCACCTCTGATTTGTCCCCATGCTTGTCCAACTTGGTGAACGATAGTAGCACCCGAAGAAGTTGCAAATGAACCAGAACCAACAACGATTGCATCAACACCTTCTGCTAACTCAACAATTTTAGAATTGTTTTTAGCAAAGTTGATTGACGTATTCCAAGAGAAATCGGCTGTTTTGATTGGTGTTGTATTCAATGAAATTTCAACACCATTTCTATTTAATTTACCTGCGTTAATCAATTTTGAAGTAAATCCGCTTGCACCAGAAATTGGCACGTTGATGATTTCATTGATTTTATCTTCGTTATAATATGTCAAAGACAAACTATATTTATCCTTCAAGAATTTCAAGTCTAAACCAAGTTCATAAGATGAAGATAAAGCTGGTTTGATATTTGGGTCAACAATTGTATTTGGCGTTCCCATTAATGAATTTCCATTAAATTTATCATTAGCCAATGAGTAGTTCAAAGCCAATGAATAAGGAGATAAATCTGAACCTACTTGAGCCCAGCTTGCTCTTACTTTACCAAATGAGATTACAGGCAATTTATCTTTAATCAATTCACTGAAAACTAAACTTGTACCTATTGATGGATATGTATAAGAGTTAGCTCCTGCTGGAAGTGCAGAACTGTTATCATTACGAAGAGAACCTTCCAAGAAAATCATGTCCTTATATCCAAATGAACCACGAGCATATAAACTTCTTACTTCTTTTTGAGTTCTATTTGACGACGTATTTACCGTAGAAAGCGAGTTACTCAAAGCAAAATAATCAGGCACTACAAGACCATCAACTGTACTGGCAGCGATAACACGGAAATTATCTTTACGAATATTTCCACCAGCAATGATGTCCATGCTATAATCATCTCCAAATTTCTTAGTGTAAGTAGCAATTAATTCATAGTTAGTTTCATTTGGAGACCAGTTGTTATTAACCTGATTTCCTAAATACTGAACTGTTGCATAAGAAGCCTTCACCCCTGTTTGGGTTGCACTTGTCTGAAGAATAGTAGGAATTGAGTTTTCAATTGTACCAGTACCATTATTCATTCTCACAAAACCAGTAACCTTAAAGTTATCATTCAATTTATAAGTCAGACTTACATCACCAAATAATCTTCTACGATTTTCTGTATAATTAAGTTGCTCAAAATATGAATAGAAATTATACCAATAGTTAGCTCCGTAAAAATTTACTGTTTTAGATGCATCATAAGCTCCTGGGTTATTGTGGTTCCAGCTTGCTAAAATGCCATCAGGAGAAGTTAGGTTTCTCAATTCTTTTAATTTACTGAAATCTAAATCTCTGTGAAACCATGAGTTGAATGAACCTGATGAATTGTTTGAGTAAGCATCATCAAATTGTCCTTTGATGGTATAATCAACAAAGTTAATGTTGGCAGATGCAGTAAAATGCTTTCCTAAATCAATGGTTGTTTGTGAAGAAACTGTGTATTTTGAACCATTAGAATTATACAACATACCGTTTTGATTCTGAGCAGTAAACGACAAACGTGTTGTATAGTTTTCTCCTGCTTTCGAGAAGTTCAAGTTAGTATTGGTTGATACCTGCGACTCATAAAAATCTCTGATGTTATTAGGTTGCGGTAACAATTTTTCTGTTTTTCCAGAATATTGTGTTCCATCATACCAAGCATACCAAGGTAAGTAATCTTGTCCTACCATTCTTGGTCCCCAAGAAGCATCATCAGAATAATCATGGTAATATTTACCATTCATAGCCTTCCACGATTCTGGATGTCCAGCTTCCCAATTATATTTAATTAAATCTGCCGAGGCACCACCTGCGTAAGAGTTTTGGTATTTAGGAAGAATATAAACATTATCAAAGAATGTACTTTGATTTATTTCTACACCGATACCTTTCTTACTTGTACCTTTTTTAGAGGTCATGATAATAACACCAGCATCACCTCTTTGACCGTACAATGCCGTTGCACTTGGACCTTTCAATACCGTTACAGACTCAACATCATCTAAGTTAATATCTGACGAACCGATTGGATTACCATCAAGAATATACAATGGAGCTTTATCAGAAAGTGAACCTGCACCTCTAATTCTGATAGCTGCATCTCTACCCAATGCTACTGTTGACTGGCTTCTTACCTGAATACCTGCAACTTTACCAGCTAAAGCATTATTTAAGTTTGTCTGACGGATTGTATTTAATTGCTCATCCTTAACACTTTGGGCTGAGTAAGTAAGTGACTTTTCAGAACGTTTAATACCCAAAGCCGTTACCACAACTTCTTGTAATTGTGAGTTATTCGGTGCAAGTGTTACATTCAAAGCACTCTCATTTCCAACAGTAACTGTTTTTGTAGCAAATCCAACGAATGAAAAAGTGAGTGTAGCACCACTTCCAACATTCACTTTATAATTACCAGAAGCATCAGTAGTTGTTCCTCGTGAAGTACCCTTCACGGCAATACTAACTCCAGGAATTGGCGAATTATCTTCAGCAGATATCACCTTTCCTGAAACTTGTCTATCCTGAGCATAGGTCTGCATAGCAAATCCCAAAAATAGCACAGAAATAATGAGTAAGAGTTTTCTCATTTTGTGTTTGGTTTAAGTTAATTGATTTTGAAATATTACAAACTTGAAAGTGTAATCTTGGTTGAGTAATATACAAGCGTTATGACCTAATGATATTTATCATTACGCTAATTATAAAGTTGCAGATTTTAAGAAATATTGATTAATAAGTAGTAGAAAAATTAAAGCCTTATTATTGGCACATTCATACAGTTTATAAAATACAAGGATTTAGAGGTGCATATATAATCATGTCAAGGATTACATATACCCTAAGAAGATGCTTTGGGAGATTTTTAGTTTTGATTAATGAATTTATTATAGAGTCTTAACTAATTATTTTATGATAATGTTAAGTTTCCAGATTTAAAATTAACAATTATTTTACAAAAATACTCGTAAAAGAAAATTTTTCTCCATCAAATAATCCTAAATCGGATAATTTTAGGTTTGGAATCACTAATAGTGCCATAAACGAAAGGCTCATGAAGGGTGATGCTAATGTACAGCCTAAATCTTTGGAAAAACGGTCGATTGCCGAATATTCTTTGGCTACCGCATAACCATCTTCTCCACTCATTATTCCTGCAATTGGTAACTTAAGAATACTTTTTTGTACTTTACCGTCAAAACAAGATACACCACCTTGAGCTTCTATGATTAGGTTGACTGCTTCACAAATGGACTTATCATCAACCCCAACAGCTATAATATTATGTGAATCATGGGCTACTGATGAGGCAATTGCTCCTTGTTTTAATCCAAAATTTTTAATGAATGCTATCGCAGGTGGAACATCTTGATAACGATTAACAACTGTAATTTTTAGAATATCATTTTCTAAATCAGACACAATATTGCCCTCTGAAGTTTTATAATTATGCTCAGACTTCAATGTTATCAGTTGTCCGTCAAGAACTTCAATTACTTTTATTTTAGTTTCTCCTCCTGATGATACTGAAACGTTAAAATCTTCTTCTTTTTTGGGTTTACAATTAAAATTATTAACCATTTTACTTCCATAATTGGGAATTTTAGAGATACCATTCTCTGCAACCAAATTACCATTTAGATAGGTTTGTTGAACATCAAAATCTATTGGGTTATTAATCACAATAAAATCGGCAGGGTCGCCTTCACGCAGTAACCCAACTGGTAAATGATAATGTAAAATAGGATTGACAGAAGCTACTTGTAGAATTTCAAATAATAAGTCAGGGAATTTAGTTAAGGCTCTTTTTACCAACTGATTGATATGCCCTTCTACTAAATTATCGGGGTGTTTATCATCCGAACAAAACATGATATTTTGATAATGTTCTGGCAATAAACCAATCAAGGCTTCAAAATTTTTAGCGGCTGAACCTTCTCTAATCAAGATTTTCATGCCAAATTTCAATTTATCTAAGGCTTCTTCTGCCGTAAAGCATTCATGGTCGGTTTCGCAACCTGCTTCAATATATCTTTGGGCATCGTCGCCACGTAAACCTGGGGCGTGTCCATCGACAGGTTTTTGATAGCGTTTTGCTAAAGCAATTTTTGCCATCATATCTGGGTCTTGATTCAAAACTCCAGGAAAATTCATGACCTCCGCCAAGTATCCAACTTCTGGATAGTTTTTAAATAAATCTTCAATATCATCGGGCGTGATGGTTGCTCCTGCGGTTTCAAAAATGGTTGCAGGAACACATGACGGAGCTCCAAAACAAAATTTAAACGGTGTTTGTCGAGCATTTTCAATCATATATTCAACGCCAGATTTCCCTAATACATTGCCAATTTCGTGCGGGTCAGAAACCGTTGCAACTGTTCCATGAACCACCGCTAAACGAGCAAATTGTGCAGGTGTTAGCATAGAACTTTCTACGTGTACATGAGCATCAACAAAACCTGAAAGTATGTATGAATTGCCCAATTTTGGAGTTGTGGATTCTATCTCAATTTTTTGAATAATTCCACTTTCAATAGTTACTGTACCGTATTGAATTGTACGTTCTAAAATATTTATAATATTCCCTTTTACCTGCATTTTGTTGATGTTTTGCAATGAAATGTTTTAATCTGATATTGCATAAATACGCTTTTTTACGTTATAAATCGTTAATTTCGTAGCTAAATTCTTCGCTAATGCACTCCATATCAATCATTAACTACTGATTGAAACCCAATTAATCCACTAATAATCAACACATTATTAAATTAATAATTCATAAACGCTCATGCTTTTCAAAGTCCCGAAGCATGGTTCGTTTTTACAAAAAATCTATTTCAAAACTGGGACTATTCTTGCATTATGAAAAAAATATCGTATTTATTTCTTGCTATTATTGTTGCATTTATGACTTCTTGTGGGATTACTCCCGATGTTCAACCAGTGGCTGATGACCTAAGTTTACCTGTTGCCGATGGTGCTTTAGACATTGCATTTTCAGACTCACTAACTAACAAATCTGGCACAGTTACCGCAGCAAGTGGTGACAATGTTAATGTGTCTTTAATTATTAAAAAAACACCCACAGGCGAAAAACCACGAATCATGCGTGTTTTCATTGCCAACCAAGCAAATTATCGTGGAAAAACGGATCAACCTTTGTTTGAAATCAAGTTGAAAAACATTGATGAGCAAACCCAAACGATTGACTATACCGTTTCTCCAACATCTGGGAAAATTTATATTCATTGTGATGTGTATGATAATAAAGACAAAGTAACACGTAAGACTTTAATCGTGAATATTTCATCTGAAGCACAAATTGCTTCTTGGCAAAATATTACTTTGGGAGCTCAATCAAATACTGCTGCCTCAAGATTTGCCTCTGCTACTGGAGATTTATACAAGGTCTGTGATTTAGATTCAAATATCCGATTTGTGGATATTACTTATGCAGTATTGGGTTCTCCTACGGTAAAACCAACGTTTTTATCAAACTTACGCAGACCAGCATTAGCTCTTTCTACTACGATTCCTACATCAAATACAGTTTGTGGAGGCGGAAGTACTGCGGGAGGTACAGCAACATATTTTGCGGTAGCTCCTTCAACGGTTGATTTTGCCGTAGCCAATGATGCTATTTTGGGTGGCTTAACAATTCCTGCAACGTCTCAAGATATTGTAGCTGAAGTTGGAAAAACTTACGCATTCTTGAATGGTAGAAATAAGAAAGGATTAATTAAGGTAACTAAAATCACAACGGGAACTACTGATTTTAATGGTTCCATTACCTTCGATTTGAAGGTTCAGAAGTAAAACGTTTAGAACATTTGTAAAAAAGCCAAACCCAAAAAGGTTTGGCTTTTTTGTGCGTAAATTTTCCGAATTGCCCTTTTCCTCTATCTTTGCAAACAAAAATCACAAATATGAAGAAAACAATTATTGCTCTTGATGGTCATTCGAGTTGTGGAAAAAGCACCACCGCAAAGCAAGTAGCTAAAAAATTAGGATACGCTTTTATTGATACAGGAGCAATGTATAGGGCAGTTAGCCTTTATTTTCACGATAATCATATCACACTTACCAATCCTAAAGAAGTAGAAAAAGCACTTTCGGAAGTTCACATTACTTTTCATTTTAATGAACATCGTGGTGCGAGTGACGTTTATTTGAATGGCTTGAATGTGGAAGAAGAAATCAGGAAAATGTACATTTCTCAAATGGTTTCGGAAGTGAGTGCTATCACAGTTGTACGTAAAGCGATGGTGGCTCAACAACAAAAAATGGCAAAACATCGTGGCGTAGTGATGGACGGAAGAGACATTGGCACTAAAGTTTTTCCAGATGCTGAAGTAAAAGTATTTATGACTGCCGACCCAACAATCCGTGCAGAACGCCGTCAACAAGAATTATTGGCAAAAGGAGAAATGATTGATTTGGATATCATTTTAGAAAACCTTAAAAAAAGAGATATTATTGACTCAACCAGAGAAGAAGGCCCACTAAGCCAAGCCGAAGATGCAGTTTTGATGGATACCTCTTTCATGACGATTGATGAACAAGTTGATTTTGTGATTCAATTACATGATTCTGTTTTAGCAAGATTGTAGGGAGAGGTGACATTTGAAAATTCCGAATTATTACCTAAATTAGATACAGAAATTGACTCCATTAATCAAACAGCAAGACCAATGGGTATAATAGAAGCAATACAGGAAGAAAGAATCCGACAAGCAACCGAAAGGGTCACTAAAAAAGTAACTAAAGAAGTAACCCAAAAAGTAATGAATGAGTTTATTCAAGAAAGTTGTCAGAAACTTTTTAATAAAGGTTTTTCAGCAGAATCTATTGCAGAAATGTTAGACTATCCAATTGATACCGTTAAGAAATTCATTTCATAAAAATAATATTCCATTTAAAAGCCCAACCATAAATTGGGCTTTTTGCATTTAATCCAATCTTTAATGAACAACGTTCAACCCAATTCATCACCAAAATATATCATCATCGGACAAGGACTTGCAGGTTCTATTCTCGCCTATTTACTCTTGCAGGAAGGTCAAAATGTACAGATTATTGACACGCCAGAATTTCCGTCATCGTCAAAAGTAGCGGCTGGACTTTATAATCCTGTTACAGGAAGAAAATTGGTACGCACTTGGTTAGTTGATGAAATTTTCCCTTTTTTAGAAGATTTTTACCCACAATTAGAAAAAGAATTAAACGCTAAATTCTTTCATCCACAAGCTATTTATCGCCCTTTTGTGAATGAAGATTCTCAGAAATATTTTAAAAGTGACCACGTACCCGATGATTTTTCTGATTTTGGAACATTAACTTTCGACAATACAAAATACCAAAATATCGTCAATAGTCAGTTAGGTGGCGTTACGACCAAACACTCGGGTTGGGTAGATTTGAAGACCATGTTATTGGCTTTTAGGGGTTATTTTTTAGAAAAAGGAATTTTACGAGAAGAGAATTTCAGCCTAAAAAACGAATCCGCCGACCAAAAAATCATATTTTGTGAAGGTTTTGAGGGACGAAACAATCCGCATTTCAGTTATTTGCCCTTCAATCCAGTAAAAGGTGAAGTTTTAGATATTCAAATAGACAATATTGATTTACAGGAAATCATCAATCAAGGTGCTTTTGTCATTCCATTAGGCGAAAATAATTATAGACTCGGAGCCACTTATAGCTGGCACGAATTGGACTTCACTCCTACCGAACAAGGCAAAAATGATTTGATAGAAAAATATCAAAAACTAATGAAGCCTTCTATGCGTATATTATCGCACAGAGCGGGTGTACGCCCAGCCACAAAAGACCGCCGACCATTGATTGGAATGCACCCAGAAAATAAAAATATTGGGATTTTTAACGGCTTAGGCTCAAAAGGGGTTTCACTCGCTCCGTATTTTGCCAAACAATTTGTCGATTTTTTAGTCTATCAAAAAGAACTTCATCCCGAAGTCAATATAAATCGTTTTGCTTCGTTATATTTAAGCGTTGATAAGGTTTAAAATAGGAAAGCAATACGTAGGAAATAGTATTTTGTAAAAGCGAATCCAAACCTTTCTTCTGATACCTAATACCTGAATTATTTTGCAATGAAAAAAAGTTTACTATTCATATCGTTATTGTTGACAGCTTATGTTGCTGAGGCTCAGAATTATTTTCCTTCTCAAGAAGCTTTTGGTAAAAATAGGATTCAATTTCGTCCTTTTAACTGGCAAGTTTTAACCTCACAAAATTTTGAGGTTTATTTCTACGATGGTGGGCAACAAACAGCAACTTTGGCAGCTCAATTGGCAGAAACTGATTTTGACCGTATTACGGAAGTTTTGGGTTATTCGCCTTTCAGTCGTACCAAAATATTTATTTACACTTCTACGCAAGACCTCAATCAGAGCAATGTTGGCTTGAATTTATCAAGTGAAAGAGAAATTAAGGAAGAAAATTTAGCCAAATCACGCATTGAAATTGCTTATGCAGGCAATTCTGTTTCCTTCAGAAAAGATTTAGTTCGTGAAATATCTCATGTATTTGTCCACGATATGCTCTATGGTGGAAGCATTAAAGAATCGTTACAAAACTCTTTACTTTTGAGTGTTCCAGACTGGTTTATGAACGGCATAACAACCTATATTTCAGAAGGTTGGAACACAGAAATGGATTCTTATATGAGAGATATAATCCTTACCAAAAACCTTAAACGCCCAAGCCTAACGAATGGTAGAGAGTCTGTTTTGGTCGGACAATCTATTTGGAATTTTGTGGCTGAAAAATACGGAAAAGATAACATTGCCAATATTCTAAACTTAACCAGAATTATCAGAAATGAGCAAACCTCAATTTCAAGTACCATCGGAATGCCTTTCAGTAAATTCTTGAAAGAATGGCGTGAATATTATGCATCAATGGCAGAAGCAACCAACACAAAATATGCCGCTCTTAATTATGACTTTAAAATACAGGATGTAAAATTTAATAGTGCTGAAAGAATTAATAAATTTAAAATCAGTCCCGACGGTGCGTTTTTGGCATATTCAAAAAATGAATTAGGACGTGCAAGCGTTGAAATTATGGATTTGAAAACCAAAAATAATGTTACCATACTAACTTCTGGCTACAAAACACTTCACCAATCTATTGATTATAATACACCACTTTTATCATGGACTAAAAGTGGAACTTTGGCGGTTGTTTATGAAAGTCAGGGCAATGTAATTTTAAATGTTTACAATGATATCACGGAAAAAGATTTAACAGGGAAATTTGCCACGAAAAAGGTTTTCAAAAACTTCGACCAAGTTCAAGACTTTGATATTTCGGACAATGGAACAACGCTCATTTTGAGTGCCATCAGCAAAGGACAAAATGATTTGTTCCTCTATGATATTGCCAGAGGCAGAGAGCAACAATTGACTAATGATATTTATGACGACCTCAGCCCACGATTTGTAGGTTCAGCAGGTAAATTTATGTTTACCTCAAACCGTCTGAAAGATTCTTTGGAAATTGATAAAGGTTCTTACAAAACACTGAACAATAAATTTAACCTATTTCTGCACGAAGGAAAAGTTAAAGCTGACGTAGTAAAACGTTTAGTGGACTCATTTGGAAATATTACAAATCCTATGGTTGCAGATGGAAACTCGGTTTATTTCTTGAGTGATGAAAAAGGAATCCGTAATGTTTACCGTCTAAATGCGGGTGATTCAACGGCAGTACAAATGACGGATTCAAAAACCGACATTGATGATTTTGATTATTCCCCAATCTCAAAAGGTCTGGTTTTTAAAGCTTTAGAAGCCAATGCTGAATTTATTGGATATAAAGCCAATGCTAATTTTGGCCCAAAAGTTAACCTAACTTATACAGGACGAAACGTTAAGTTATTTGGCGTTTCTAATAATGTTAGTGCTGACAATACTAAGAATGAGACGATTGCCAGTAAAATAATTGCTGCCGAAACAACTCCTATAAAATCTAAAATCAATTTAGAACCTGGTGAAATAGACACTGATAATTATCAATTTGATTCAGGTATATTTTCAAAGAAGAACGAAAGTCCAGCAAGTAGTTCCAGCAAAAGTGACAAGAAAAATAAAGTTGAAAAAATCATTTCTGCCAAACAAAGTCGTAAAGAGAATATTAAACTCAGAGGTCCCGTTGAATACAATAATCCTTTCGTCGTAAACAATACTGACCTTGATTTTATGATTGACCCACTTCCACAGCGTGGTTTTGGCTTGAAAGGGACAATTAATATGAATGATTTACTCGAAAATCATCATTTACAAGGTGGTATTTTCTTGACTCCCAATTTGAAAAACTCTGATTTATGGGGACAATATTCATACTTAGCCAATAGAATTGATTATACAATTCGTTACGACCGCCGTACCATTGCAGAAGAAGAAGAGCAAAGTTTTAAGAAATATCGATTCAATAAAGTTACCCTTTCGGCTTCGTATCCAATCAATACAAATACCCGAATAACGGTTTCTCCATCTTATACAACCAATCGTTTTTTAGATTTGGTAAACTTGCCTGCTCCCGATGGTTTTGCAGATTATGCGGGCGGACGAGCAGAGTTTGTGTATGACAATACAATTAGTCATGGCATAAATCAATTGGAAGGCACTCGTTTCCGTCTTCGTTTTGACCATTACACAGGGCTTACCAACAAGCAGGATGGATTCAATCGCTTTTATTTAGACCTCCGTCATTATGTGCGTTTTGGTAGAGGCGTTATTTTGGCTGGACGTGTTTCGGGTGGACATTCTTTCGGAAATGCCCCAAAACAGACCGTTATGGGTGGAATGGATAACTGGTTAGAATGTCAGTACGAAAATAGAACAGACATTAATAATCCATTTGATGATTCAAAATTTGATAATAAAGACGTATTTTTCTTAGATTATGCCACGCCATTGAGAGGTTTTAACGTAAATAAATTATCAGGAACAAGTCATTTAGCAATGAATGTTGAATTAAGATTCCCGATTGCTAAGTATCTTTATAATGGCCCAATCTATAATAATTTCTTCAAAAACTTACAGTTAAATACCTTTACAGACATTGGAACTGCTTGGACTGGCGTTGGACCATTTGCACGTAAAAACGGATTCAATACCAGTGTAATCGGAGGGGGAACATTACCTTTCCGTGCTACTGTCACCGATTTTAGAAACCCATTCTTGATTGGTTATGGCGTTGGAGCAAGAACCACTTTATTAGGTTATTTCATCAAATATGACATCGGTTGGGGTTGGGAAAATAAGGAAATAAAAACACCAATTTCATATATCACTTTGGGATACGATTTTTAGTAACACAGACTTTAGTCTGTTAAGAGTAAATACAGACTAAAGTCTGTGCTACAACTCATAGGAAATGGATTATTGTAGAACATCGTTTCGATAATAATCCATTTCCTATTTTTATTTACTCATTTTCAATATACAGATTTTCCCGTCCCGCTCAACAGGATAAAGGTTCGCATTCAGTCTATTACTTTCGTTTATAGCATTTTATCATATTCAAAAACAACTCTATGAAAACATTTTATACCTTATCGGTTTTAGCGATTCTTTGTACCTTTCAAGTTTATGGACAAAGTCAAATATTAACAAATCTGCCTATCATCAAAGTCAACACAAACGGTAATGTTATCTATGATGAACCTAAAATTTTGGCAGATTTAGAGATAATTCATAATGCTTCAGCGGTAAATAATTCGAAAGACAAACCCAACGTATATTTAGGAAAAGTCGGTATTGAATATCGGGGTTCAACCTCTCAAGACCTTTTTCCGAAGAAACCTTTTGGCATGGAACTCTGGGTAGATTCTACCCAAAAAAGCAGAAAAGTAGCTCTTTTAGGAATGCCCGAAGAAGCCGATTGGGTTCTGAATGCAACCTACAATGATAAAACGCTCATGCGAGATGTACTTTCTTATGACTTAGCCAACCGCATGGGACGTTACGCCACTCGCACTCGCTATTGCGAATTAATGCTCAATAATCAATATCATGGTTTGTATATTTTGATGGAGAAAATAAAACGAGACAAAAATCGGGTTGATGTTTCTTCTTTAAAAACAACTGACAATTCGGGAGATGATGTTACTGGTGGATATATCCTGAAAATAGATAAAACAGAAGGTTCAATATCAAGAAGTTGGCGAACAAATGTAACCAATGGCTTACAAAAATTCACTATTCCTATACAAATTGAATACCCTAAAATAACAGATATTACCGATGCTCAATTTAACTACATCAAAGATTATGTCACTGATTTTGAAACCTCTTTATTGAGTACCGATTTCAAAAACCCAAAAGCAAAATGGCGTGATTTAATTGATTTAGATTCATTTGTAGATTATTTCCTTATTACAGAATTTACCAAAAATGTAGATGGGTATAGACTCAGCACCTATTTTTATAAAGACAAAGACAGTAAAGGTGGAAAACTAAAAATGGGCCCCGCTTGGGACTATAATTTAGCTTTCGGAAATGCCAGTTATCATGAGGGATACCTGACTTCGGGTTGGCAATACAAGGTTAATAATTTAGCGATTCTTGCCAAAGACATAGCGTTTCTTTCGCCAAATTGGTGGGAGCAATTAGTGCAAGATACTGATTTTAGAAACCATGCTTCTAATCGTTGGGAAGTTCTCCGCAAAAATGCTTTGAGTACCGATAGAATCAATAAATGGTTAGACTCCACCTCCACCGTTTTGCAACCTGCGATGGAGAGAAATAACAATCGTTGGACGGGTGTGTTAGGCAAATACGTTTGGCCAAATTATTACGTTGGCACAACCTATCAAGACGAATTGAACTGGATGAAAGAGTGGATTCGTCAAAGAAGTATTTGGTTGGATGGGCAACTCAAAGTTTGGGGACAACCTTTAGCGAATGAAGAAGACATTGTTAGCGAATCACTCCTAAAAGTTTTTCCAAACCCTTCTGAAGGAGAAACCAACTTAGAATACAAAGTCACGAAAAAAGGAAAGGCAAAAATTAGTCTATATGATTTTACGGGGAAATTAGTCGGTGTACTTAGTAATGAAGAAAAAAGCGTGAATACTCACCAAATTAAAATCAATAGCGAAACCCTTCAATCTGGCACATATATCATTGATTATCAATTAGATGAAAATCCTATTGAAAGAATAAAGATGATTAAGAAATGATTATTAGGTATGAAGTAGTAGGTATGACGTACACTCTTAACTCATACCTACTACCTCATAACTACTACCTAACTAAATCATCCTTGAAAAGCAGTTGTTACGTGTGAACCATCACAATAAGGTTTATTTTGAGACGCTCCGCAACGGCAAAATGCGGTGGTTTGTGATTTGATAGATTCATTTCCATCCTTATCTTTTACCTTCAAATTTCCATAAACCAACAGAGGTCCATTTTCCAAAACCTCCACTACGGTATTGATACTCATTTGGCTTTCTTGATTATCTTCGGCATTCATAAAATAGGTCAATGCCGCCGATGGACAAGCCTTTACTTGACTTACTATTTCTTCGGTTTTTCCGTTTTCAAGTGTTACCCAAGGGCGTTTGCGTGGGTCAAATACCTGTGGAAGTCCACGAAAACAAATAGCAGAATGAATACATTTTGAAGGTTCCCAAACAACTGTTACCTCTCCGTTTGTGTATTTCTTTTTAATTTCCATATTCTAAATAATGAGTGAATTATGATTGAGTGAATGAGTGATTTTTTACAGAAAATATGAATTGAGAAATAACTATTCCACATTATCCATCCTTGATTCACTCATTTTCACGACCTTTACGCTGAATTTATACAAAATAATTGAAAAATGGAATTGGAAACCTTAGAACTTCCTAAAACAATTGTACCGCTTTTAGAGAAAACCCACGCAGCTTCTGCCGAAGTGAGACGTTTGACTGATGCCCAGAAAAAAGGGATTCTCAACCGTTTGGCAGTAGTTTTAGTAGAAAACACAGACGCAATAATTACGGAAAATCAGAAAGATTTAGACCGTATGGATATGGCTGACCCCAAATACGACCGACTAAAATTAACCCCAGAACGCATACAAGATTTAGCAAACAGCATGAAAGAAGTAGCTGATTTGCAAGACCCTTCGGGACAAATTTTATTGGAACGTGAATTAGGCAATGGCTTGAAAATCAAAAAGATTGCCGTACCAATGGGCGTTGTAGGAGTCATTTTTGAAGCACGTCCCAACGTAACTGTTGATGTAACTGCTTTGTGTATCCGTTCTGGAAATGCAGTGGTTTTACGTGGTGGAACGGACGCTTTTGATACCAATTCTTATTTAGTTGGATTGATTCATCATGTCTTAACTGAATTTGAAGTAAATACCAATTGTATCACCCTCCTCCCACCCGACCGTGAGTTGGTAAAAGAGCTTTTAACGGCTACTCGTTTTGTTGATTTAATCATTCCACGTGGCTCAGAATCTTTGATTCAGTTTGTCCGTAAACATTCACTCGTACCAACTATCGAAACAGGTGCAGGCGTTTGTCATACCTACGTGGAAACTTCAGCAGATTTGCAAAAAGCGGCTGACATTGTGATAAATGCCAAAGTTACTCGCCCATCGGTTTGTAATTCTTTAGATACTGTTGTGGTTGATGAAGCCATCGCAGAGCAATTTTTACCGATGCTCCAAGAAGGTTTTTTGAAATGGAATGTTGAAGTTTTTGCAGATGAAATATCTTATCCAATTTTTGCAGGAATTGATTATCCATACCTCCAAAAAGCCGCTCCAGAAGATTTTGGCAGAGAGTTTTTAGATTATAAATGTTCTGTAAAAGTGGTTTCTGGTATCACCGAAGCCATTACACATATTGGCAAATATTCATCTCGACATTCAGAAGCCATTATTTCTAAAAACGAAGCCTATTGTCAGCAATTTATTCAAGAAATTGATGCGGCAGCCGTTTATAGTAATACTTCTACTCGTTTTACGGACGGTGGACAGTTTGGACTTGGAGCCGAAATTGGAATCTCAACCCAAAAACTACACGCTCGTGGACCTTTCGCTTTGGAGAAATTAGTTACTGAAAAATGGATTATTACAGGTGACGGACAAATAAGATAACAGTGAACAGTAAACAGTTAATAGTCAGCTATTAACTGCCAACGAATTACCCATTTACTACTAACTGATTACTGACAACTATTTACTGTTTACTGCTCACTGATAATTGTTATTATGAAAATTGAAGCCTATCAAATATCCGAAGTTATCAATCTTAAAAAGTTTAGAAATGATTATGCCAGTCAACCTGTGCTATTCAATAATTCTGAACTTTTTTATAAACGAGACGACGATAAATATTGCTATCTATTAAGCTATGGAATCGTGGTTTTTGGTGATTTTGGGGACTTAGAGAAAAGTGAGTTTTTGAAGTTTGTCAAAGGCTATGTCGAAGACGAAGTGGAAGGAAAATATGACGAACATTTCGATTTACAAACTGACTCGTCGGTATCAATTGTGCTGAAATATAATTCAATCACAGTTTCTGAAATTACAGATGATACCATCAGAATTGTGATGTTGAATATTGCTCAGTCCGTAGCCTTAGACCATTACGAAGACCTTACGCTTGAAATCTTTAAAGATTCCAGAGAAATAACCGATGAACTCGAAAAGACAGGGACATTCAAATATTCAAAGAAAGAACTTTTGAAATTTATTGGCAGAACCATCAATATTAAAAACAGTATTATTGATAATCTTTACATTTTTGATGCCCCAGATAGTGTTTGGGAAAATGAACATTTAGAACGAATTGACCGAGGTTTAAAGAAAACGTTTGACCTAAAAATGCGTTATCAAGACATTGATTATAAACTCAAAATTGTTCAAGATAACCTAACGCTTTTCACCGACCTGCTTCAAAATCGGGAATCCACTCGCCTCGAATGGATTGTCATTATCCTGATTCTCATTGAAGTTTTTGATATTTTCATCAAGAAATTTCTTGGATAAATTACCGTTAAATAAATCTGTATAATTGATAATCAACCAGTTACAATCTTTCTCAAAAAGTAGAAAGAAGTGTATCAAACAAATAATAGTATTTTTAAGCCTTGATTTTGTAAAATCAAGGCTTTTTTAAATTCTCAAAAATTACAAAAACTATTATGAAAAAATTACTTTTAACTCTATTGTCTATTTCTTTATTTAGTGCCGCAACTTCAGCACAAATGCGATTTGGTATTAAAGGTGGATTGAATTTAGCGAATATTTCTGTGTCTCCAGCACAATCAAATCCTCCTAAAAGTATTATTGGTTTTCATGGAGGGGTTGTTTTAGATGCTGCTCTAACAGATAAAATTTCGATTCAGCCCAATTTGCTATTTTCATTAAAAGGAGCTTCTGGCTCAGTATCAATTGGCACAGGAACAATCGAAAGCAAAGCAACTTTAAACTACATTGAAGTACCTGTAAATTTCGTTTATTCAGTTACAGATGCTTTTACGGTAGGTGCTGGACCATATTTAGGATATGCTTTAAGTGGAAATTCTGCTGTAACTTCAACAATAACGGGGTTTTCAAGTTATAACGAAAGCTTAGATTTTGAAAAAGAAAAAGTTAAGAGATTAGACTTTGGCTTAAATTTCACAGCAGGTTATGAAGTAACGGAAGGTATAGTTATTAGTGCTAATTATTCTTTAGGACTTGCCAATACCTCTGATGATGCCAATGTGACTTCAAAAAATAATGTAATTGGATTTTCTGTTACTAAGTTTTTCGGAGAGAAATAACATATTGAAAATTGATTTTTTAAAGGGTTGGCAAATTTGTCAACCCTTTTTTAGTTCTAAAATAGAGCAATTGAAAGCTAAAAACTGCTATTTCATCTATTTTAAGTACAGAACCTTCTAATTTTTAGATTAAAAGCCACGACCTTTGTTTTATTTTCTGAATATCCAAGCAACCTCAATGAAAAAATCATTACTCCCACTCTATTTCTCCATTTTATTCGTTTTTTGTTTTTATACAAATACTCAAGCTCAGTCGAAGGGAACAATAAAAGCCAAAATTATTGATGCAAAAACAGATGAACTCTTAAGTTTTGCCAGCTTAAAGATTCTCCAAGCTTCTGAAAACAAATTAGTTACAGGAAATATTGCTAATGAAAAAGGTGAGGTTTCTGTGAATGTCAATTTTGGGAAATATATTGCCGAAATTGAATTTATGGGTTATAAAAATTTCAAAACGGCGGAATTTTCCCTTTCAAAAGAACAAAATACAGTTGATTTAGGAACGATAAAATTGGAAGTTTCGAGCAGTACGCTTGCCGAAGTGGAAGTTAGAGCTGAAAAAAGTACAATGGTTTTGGCATTGGATAAAAAAATATTCAACGTCGGTAAGGATTTAGCTAATGCAGGTGGTTCTGCGAGTGATTTACTAACAAATATTCCTTCTATTTCCGTTGACCCAGACGGTGGTGTAAAGTTACGAGGAAGCGACAATGTTAGGATTTTGATTGATGGAAAACCCTCTGGTTTAGTCAGCTTTAAAGGCGGAGCAGGTTTGCAACAATTACAAGGAAATATGGTGGAAAGAGTAGAAATCATCACCAATCCATCTGCCCGTTACGAAGCCGAAGGTATGGCGGGAATCATCAATATTATCTTGAAAAAAGACCAAAGACAAGGCTTTAATGGTTCATTGGAGCTTATTACGGGCTTTCCGACTAATTATGGCATTGGAGGAAATTTGAATTATCGTCACAAAAAAGTCAATTTTTTTATCAATTACGGACTTTCATATCGTAAATCTCCTGGAAAAGGAAATAGCTACCAAGAAGCCATCGTTAATGGACAAAAAGCCATTTATGACCAATCAAGTGAAAATGAAGTGAGTGGGCTAAACAACAATGTTAGAGGCGGTTTAGACTATTTTTTCAGTGATAAAAGTATCTTAACGGCTTCCTATTTATTCAAAAGAAGTGATGCTCACCGCAATTTAGATATTGTTTATCATGACTTAGTTCCGACTGATAAAAGTATTTTCAGAACAACTTTCCGTAACCAAACTGAAGATGAACAAGAGCCAAATTCGGAATATGCGTTGAGTTATAAGAAAGATTTTACCAAGAAAAATCACTCTCTTTCTGCTGATGTTCGTTTTTTGGATAACTGGGAACGTTCTAATCAGGTTTTTACACAAAGTGCCATTTTCAAAGACGGTTCAGCAGATAAAGCGAATACTTCCCTCCAAAATTCATTGAACGATGAATACGAAAAACAGTGGCTCGTACAGGTAGATTATGTTCAACCAATTGGTAAAGAAGGCAAATTTGAAACAGGTGTACGGAGTAGTTTTAGAGATATGGTTAATGATTATATCGTTACGCAACGCAACGAATCTGGACAATGGGAAGTTGTTCAAGGCTTGAAAAACTACTTTATTTACAACGAAAATATCAACGCTTGGTACGGAATATTGGGGAATAAAACCAAGAAATTTTCATATCAGGCAGGTTTACGTGCAGAATGGACAGACGTAAAAACAACCTTGCGAGAAACCAATGAAGTAAATCCAAGAAAATACGCTGATTTGTTCCCAAGCGTACATTTTACTTATAATTTACCGAAAGAAAATGCTTTACAATTGAGTTATAGCCGTAGAGTAAGAAGACCTTTTTATAATGATTTAAGCCCATTTTTCTCTTTTCCAGATAGTAGAAACTTCTTCGGAGGGAATCCAGATTTGAATCCAGAATTTAGCAATGTTTTTGAATTGGGACACATCAAATATTTTGAAAAAGGTTCTGTCACTTCTTCTCTTTTTTACCGTGATACACAAGGAAAAATTGATAGAATCAGAAGAGTTGACTCAACAGGTTTTTCAAGAACTCGTCCCGAAAATTTGAACGGCGAAAAAAGCTTTGGCTTAGAATTAACAAGCCAATACAACCTTTATAAATGGTGGAAATTAGATTTTAACTTCAATTTCTTCCAAGCCGATATTGACGGCAGTAATATCAGCGAATTATACAAAAGAAAAACCGTAAGTTGGTTTGTGCGTCAGACCTCAAGGTTTACGATTGCTAAAAGCTTTGACCTTCAAGTAAGAGGAAATTATGAAGCTCCACAAAAAACGGCACAAGGCGAACGTTTAGCATTGTACTACGTTGATTTGTCGATGAGCAAAGAAGTTTTTGGCGGAAAAGGAACGCTTAATTTCAATATTACCGATTTATTCAATACCCGAAAAATGCGTTATACAACGCAAGGAGACACTTTTTATTCAGAAGGAATGTCACAATTTAGAATTCGCCAAATTAATCTTACGCTCAATTATCGCTTCAATCAATCTAAAAGTGCGAAGAAAGTAAAAAGTTTAGTCAGTGACGAAGGTTAATTGCAAAACTTCTTGAATCTCAAAAGTGAAAATTGTAAATTGATAAGTAAAAATAACAACAGCTATGAAAACATCATTTTTATCAATCTTATTCCTTTTCACTTCTATGGGAATTTTCGCCCAAAACAAAGAAATAATCAAAACCGACAAAGCTCCCGTGCCAATCGCACCGTACAGTCAGGGAATAAAAGCAAATGGTTTTTTATTCCTTTCTGGTCAAATTGGACTAAATCCAACGACTCGAAAATTAGTTGAAGGCGGCACAGAAGCCGAAACAGTACAAATTATTGAGAATATTAAAGCTATTTTAATGGCAGGTGGGGCAAAATTGGAAGATATTGTGAGTACCACGATTTACCTCAAAAACATGGATGATTTTCAAAAAATGAATGCAGTTTATGGCAAATATTTCACGTCCAACTTCCCTACTCGTAGCACAGTTGGTGTTTCAGGACTTGCAGGTGGAGCCAATATTGAAATCACGGTAACGGCATTATTACCACCTCGAAGAAAATAATGAAGTAAATGGTGATTAGTTATTGAAAATTAGAAAACAGAGAAATTGTAATTGTGAGATAACTTTTGAAAATCTATTTAAAGGAAAAAGCGGTTTAAAAACCGCTTTTTTTATGCTTTTTATAAAAATATTTCAAAAAACTAAACAAATAGTTTGTAAACTAAAATATTAGTTATATGTTTGTTTCAGAATTAATAATAAGGTATCAAATCAATATATAAAAGTATAAAACCATGCAACCAGAAAGAGAACTAACTAAAGCCGAAGAGCAAATTATGCAAGTTCTTTGGCAAATAGAAAAAGGTTTTGTAAAAGACGTTTTAGACGAATTACCAGAACCAAAACCAGCTTATAACACGGTTTCAACCATTATCAGGATTTTACAAGAAAAAGGATTTGTCAGTCATAATGCTTACGGAAAATCGCATGAATATTTCCCGATTGTCAGCAAAGAAAATTACAGTTCTTATGCTACCGAAAAATTGGTAGAAGGCTATTTTGAGAATTCATTTTCAAGTCTTTTCTCATTTTTCTCTAAAAAAGGAAAAATCGATGTAAAAGATGCCGACGAGATTTTGTCAATGATTAATAAAATGAAAGAGGAAGAAAAGTAACACCAATTTATGGAAAAATAAAGCCCTCTGCATCTATTAAATAAAACAGGGAAAATCAATCTATAATTGTCTTTAGTTCACACATTAATAAAAACAACTGAGTACAAAATCAAACACTAAATTGGTTCTACACCGATTCTATTTGCAGGTTGTGATTAAGAAATTCGTGAGTAAAAATCGCAGTCTAAAATCACAATTCACTCAATCATAATTCACAAATAAACTAAAAACATGGCTGAAATATCTGCATCCGACCAAGCCTCAAAAGGCAAAAAACGTAGCCACAAATTATCTACTAAAATCGACATGACACCGATGGTAGATTTAGGCTTTTTATTAATAACGTTCTTTATGCTAACGACTTCGCTAATGAAACCTGTGGTTATGCAATTGAATATGCCTGATAAAAGTGATGATAGTTTACATTCTCCTGTTCGTTGTTCTGAATCATTAAATGTCGTGATTGATGCCGACAACAAAATACATTATTATCAAGGAACAGAATGTAACCCAACAGTAACAACGACCGATTTTTCAGATAAAGGGATTCGTGAAGTTTTATTTGACTATAAACGAAAAATTGGCGATGCTTTCACCGTTGTGATAAAGTCAACTGACAAAGCAAAATACCGCAATATGGTGGATTTATTAGACGAAATGGTTATCACTAATAATAAACACTACGCCATTGTTGCTATGACAGAGGAAGATAAAAAAGTATTAGGTATTAGGTATTGAAAAGGAGTTTGTTATACTTTGAATTCATTTTTGACTATTTTTTCTAAAAATTAGCATTGAAAATATTCACTCAATCACTAACTCTATAAATCACTCAATAATTCACTCATTCTATAAATCACAAATAAAATATGAACTGGCTCAATTACCTCCTCCAAGTGAATTTATATTTGATTTTATTCTATGGTTTTTATCGCCTTTTGTTGCGTTCTGAAACTTTTTTCAACCTCAATCGTGGTTACTTGGTGGCATCGGCAGCGTTGGCTTTTTTCATACCCTTAATGCAGTCGGACTGGGTACGTAGTTGGTTCGTTACTGAACAAGTTTCGCAAACGATTGATGTACTTTACGACCCACAAGTATTTTATGTTGCCGTCAAAAAACAGGCTCATTCGCTTACTTTTGGCGATTTTATGGCAATATTTTACATTATCGGAATCCTTGTTGGCATTGCTCGATTTAGTGGAAACTTGGCTTATCTCGGCAAAATGATGAAGCAAAAAACGGCTCAAAAAGATTCAAAACAAGCCTTTTCATTTTTCAATATGTTGTTTGTAAGTAAAGAATTAAAACAACGTTCTACCATCATGAAACACGAGTTTGTGCATATCCGTCAGTTACATTCTGCTGATGTGATGTTGTTTGAATTAATTGCGATTTTCAACTGGTTTAACCCCGTTGTGTATCTCTACAAAAGTTCAATCAAACACATTCACGAATTCATTGCCGACGAAGTAGCAAGCCGTAACGAAGCCTCAAAAGCTGATTATGCCATGCTTTTATTCCAAGAACAATTTGGCGTACAGGCAATTCCGTTAACCAATAATTTCTTTAATTCTTCCCTGTTAAAACTCAGAATAAAAATGCTACAAAAAGAACGTTCAACCCAAACCGCTTTGATGAAATACGGACTTATCGCTCCACTTTTTATATTGATGATTGTGGTGTCATCGGCAACCTTGGCGAGCAAAGAATTAAAGCAAATTGAGACAAAAATTGAAGATGTTACCGATACACATTTAGAAGAAGTTACCGTTACCAAATCAGCAAGAGAGGTTTTAGCAGAAGAAGGCATTGACTTGTCTAAAGCATTGATTATCAGCCCTGCTTTGGTTGATGAAGTAAGAGCTTATCATAAAGATACAACCACTATCTTCACCGCAGTTGAGCAACAGGCTGAATTTCCTGGAGGAATGAGTGCCTTTGCTAAATATTTACAGGATAATTTAAAGTACCCAGAAGCCGCCCAAAAAGCCAATATTGAAGGAAAAATCTATATTCAATTTGTTATCAATACAGATGGTTCTGGCGAAAATTTTGAAGTTTTGAAATCTACTGGCAATGAAAGTTTAGATAATGAAGCCTTGAGAGTTTTGCGTTCAATTCCTAAATGGGAAGCAGGTAAACAAAGTGGCAAAAATGTAAGAAGTCGCTTTACGATACCAATTAATTTTGCCTTGGAGAAAAAAGAAAATAAAGCATCTACTACCATTAGCGATGAAACAATTATAAATAGTGGAAATCCAACTATTAAACCTTGTAAAGATTGCCCATCACCAATTTATATGGTTGATGGAAAGGAAATGAGTGATTTTATGATAAAAAATATTGATGCAAAAACCATTGAAAAAATGGAAGTATTTAAAGGTGAAAAAGCCATAATGCGTTATGGAGAAAAAGCCAAAAACGGTGTAGTTGTTATTACTACTAAAAAGAAATAAAGTATCTGAACTAAGATTGATAAGATTAAATGATTTTAAGATTAAACGTATTTGCTCATAACCCTAAAATCATTTAATCCCCTTAATCTTAGTTCAAACAAATTAGCTCCCCCACCCAATCAAGTGGGGATTTTAAAACCCTCAATCAACTAAGAAAATAGTTTGTTGTACTGCCCGTCAATAGGCTTTTTTAAAAATCAAATCAACTAAAAAAATAGTTAAACTTCAAATAATAATCAATCATGGAAAATCACCAAGAACATTTCGAAACATTGGAGGATATAGTCTTCCAAAATCGTAACAAAAACTACGGAGCGTACATATTACGAGCTGATTATCAAAACGTTATAAAAAAAGCCTTAATCATTGGCATTGGTATATTTTGCTTGGCAATTCTTACGCCAATGCTTTGGGCAAAAGTGGATAGAGATTCAAAAACGGTAGTTATTGCCGATGTATTAAATATGGAAAAACCTCCAATAGAAGAAGTAAAACCCATCGAACCCGTAACGCCTCCTCCACCCGTTGAGCCAGAGCCACAAGTAAAAAGTCAGATAAGATTTACTGAGCCTGAAATTGTGGATGACTCAAAAGCAACAGAATTACCGCCCGACCAAGATGTTTTGAGCGAAGCAACAAATATTGGAACGCAAAATATTGTTGGCGTTGATGAACCAATACCAACAGAAGACCCAGACGCAAGCAAAGGTTCTCAGCCCGAAATGCCTGTGGCAGTTAAAACTGAAGAAAGCAATCAAATATTTACAGCCGTAGAGCAAAATCCCGAATTTATGGGTGGCATGGATGCTTTAACTAAATTTTTACAGAAAAATCTTCGCTATCCAACTCCTGCCGTAAATGCCAATGTGGGAGGAAAAGTTTATATGCAGTTTGTAGTCGGGCAAGATGGAAGCATTACCAGAGTTGACATACTAAAAGGAATCGGTTTTGGTTGTGATGAAGAAGCCCAGAGAGTGGTAAAATTGATGCCTCGTTGGTCACCAGGAAAACAATCAGGCAGACCAGTAGCGGTAAGATATACATTACCAATTAGTTTTCAATTATCTGAATAACGTAACACAGACTAAAATCTGTACATAGAATAAACAGACTAAAGTCTATACGTAGAATAAACAGACTAAAGTCTGTACATAGAATAAACAGACTAAAGTCTATACGTAGAATAAACAGACTAAAGTCTGTGTTACGCTAAAAGTCTCCATAATTAACTTGCAGACATAATAATCCCAAATCCAAACGCCACAAATCAACTACTTGATTTCGGTCATCTAATACGAATTGTACGTAAAACTGTCCTTTGACGTGTTTTTCGTACAATTCTTTTTTTACGATAGCATCTTTCCGATTATCGCCCGCAGTACGCATATACAAGGCATTATACGGAATTTTATTGTACGACAACCAATTCATCGTCTGACTTCTCGCACTATCTTCTCGCCCCGACATCAAGATTATTTTAACGCCTTTTTCATGGTATGTTTTCACGATTTCTGCCACAGGAATATTCAATAAATCAGTCTCGCAACGTTTAGTATCAAATGGACTTCGGTCGTGAATAATGGCTAATGTTCCATCTATATCACACAAAATAGCGGATGGTAAAGTATCGTCTTGTTCTTGATAATGTGGACCACGTTCGTCTTTCAAAATGTGTTGTTTATACATTCGCATAATCACGTCTCGACCCACTTTTTTCTCTCGTTTTTCGTCACGTTCCAGACATTCTTCCAACGACGTATCAAAGCTTTTCATCTCAATTTTCACCACATCACCCGAATCTTTCATGTATTTTTGAACGACTTGCGTAATCCGTTCAATTGGTCTATCCGACAAATTAGTATCGTCAATCACAACGTGTTTTCCTTCTTTCAAAGCCTCCACGAGCATAAAATCACGGACACGCTCCACAAATTTTTCGTTAGGATTACTATGTACCGAATTATCCAACATTGCACGCAATTCGTCTTTATTCAGTCGTTTCCAAACGTGCGGATTTTCAGTTAATAAATTTTTGGCAAAAGTGGACTTTCCGCTTGCGGGTAATCCACGTAGTATTAATAGTTTTTTCATTTTTCTTTTGATTTATCTTGCCACAAAGGCACTAAGACACAAAGTTTAATTTGATTTTTAGTGGCCACAGAGCCACAAGGACACTAAGTTTTCCTCAATTTTCAATATCACTAATTAAAAACTCTTAGAGCCTTTGTGCCTTAGTGGCTAACTAAACATCCGTAACGGCATACCTTACTTGTAACAACAACTCATTCACAAAATCCTTATCCACATCATCAGGCAAATCGCTTTTTTCAAAATAGGAATTTAGTCTCAAAATATCCGATTCGGCTTTTTCCATGAAGCGTTCCAAATCAATTTCTCCTCTCCGAATTTTCAATAAATCTGTCGCATTTGGTCGCCTGACGATGATGGTTTTTTGCTCGGCAATTTCCAAAGCCATGTCCAACAACCGCTGACAATGCAAAAGATTTTTACCATCAATTTGTTGTCCGTGATTCTCAATATCCACATACCGTTGCGTATTTCGATTTTTCAGCCAATCGGTATATTGCACAAAATCCTTGCAATGACTTGAATATCCTTCCTTGTTAAAATACAAAATCGTTAAATCCTTCTCTCCTTTCGGTATGGAACTCAATCTGATGTTATCGCCATTTTCAGCCATAATTCCACGATAACCCAATTGTTTTGAAACGTCATAATATAAAGCATAACAATCCTTAAAATGGGCTAAATTGACTAATCCACAGCGTTTTTCATCTAAATTATTGTCAAATAAAAAGGTTTCTAAAGGCAAAGTTTTACCATTTTGATAGACAAAACAAAAATCCATCAACGATTTCCGCACCATCCTTTCTTTTTCCCAATTCATCTTTTTATCCAAACCTTTCGCCTTTTTGATTTGGGCAACGGCATAACCACCAAAAGAATGTAAACACTTCTTGGTCAAGAATTTATCACGATGTTTTAGAATTAAATCAAAGGCTGGATGTTTTTCGATAATACAATCTTGGGGTATAAAAAGCAATTCCAACATCGTAGGATTTGCCGATTGAAGCAATTGCAAAAACCGCCGAACTTCATAATAACATTCATCTTTGCTGACCTCAATTTGTTCTTTATAACCAAAACTCACCAACTCACGAGTCTCTTGCACATACACACCCTTAAAGTCGGTATCCGACCCAACAGTATTTGTTCCATAGGCTTGACTACCTACGATGGTTTTGAAGATTATGTTCATTTTCTTAAATGTTGATAGTACAAACTAAAACACACTATGTAATATGTTTACATAGTGTGTTTTTATAATTTTCTTAAATTCAAATGTAATTAACAAAGAGCTTTAACTGCTAAGTACAATTTTTTCAAATGACTATCTGATAAATCTAAAATAGGTTCGTACATAAAAGAATTTAAGTGTATATTTTCAGGTGTCATTAGATTTACTTTTTCTAAAGTCTGAATGTTTTGCGTTGGAACAGAATCATCCAATTTTATTCTATCATATAGTTCTCTCGTTGGATTCTTTTTCTTTGCAATATTTTCGATAAAAGAGTCATCATTTATTTGTCCAATCATATATTTCTCGGCAATTAATCTGATTCCAATAGAAAGAACTATTTTTTTCTCCAAATTTAATTCTTCAACCAAATTAATTGAAAGGCTATCCGACAATTCCAAAATTAACTCCAAAACAGGTTTTGATTTGTTTTGAAAAACCCTTTCTTGTCTCAAAACCAAATTAAATACATCTTCTAAATCTTGAACCGTGATAGTCTCTGAATTTTTTTTTATGTGTAATAATGAACTCAATTTGATATACAAATTATCATTGACTCCAATTGTATATTGTATTATGTTTCTAACGAAAGCAATACCAGCTATCATTATTTCATCATTTTGATGAAATTGATTTTTCCAGTACTCAAAAGGATTCTTTTGATATATTTCTTTCTTCAGTGTTATTTCTCCATTCTCTTTTCTGGAATTCAAAACATTGCATTTGTAAATATTTAACCTTGCTGATACAGTTCTATGAAAATCAAAATTATGAGTTAATATAATCATATTGAATAGACCTGTGTCAAAATTCTCTTTTAAATACTCAATAATAGCATACTTATTTTTATAATCGAATGAATCAGCTATATCATCAATTATTAAAAGAGTTTTGTCCTCAGTATTTTTTTTCACTTCGATTTCAAAAATTACGTTCAACAAGTATCGAGCTCTTTTTTCACCCAAACTCAAACATAAAAGAAGTTCATCTTCACCTATTTTAGTATCCTCACCTGTATATTCATCAGTATATTTATAAATAATTTTAGGGGAAGCACTATGAAGAATTACATCTACTTGATTTTCTACAATAAGCTCAAAAGGTACAATAAATCTATCATTAAAAATTTTAACAACCCTTTCCCAAGTTGTAACTTCATTTCTGGCAACCTCCGCTATTTTTGCAATTTCTTCTTTACCATCTTTATACAGTTTTAGCAATTCTTCAAATAGAACCTTTTCTTTTTTAAGATACGAAATCCAAAGTTTTTTATTAAACTCTCCTAACTTTTCTAATTCGGGAATAATATCTTTATTGTTCTCTAAATATGTGCGAAAATCTCGTAACTGCTTATTTTTAATTGCATTGTCGATGGCATCAAATTTTCCCTTTAATTCTACATTGTTTAATACTTGATTTTTCTCATCATCAAATATTTGAATCAATTCTTTTTCTGATGTTATCTCCTTTTTTGTATTTTCCTGTGAATCGAATTTATTGCTATTTAGAAAAACTGTATGACCCGCTGGGAAAAAACTATTTCCCTTTAAACTTTTGATAATCTCTTCCGCATTATAATGATTGAAGACCCCTGTCTTAAAATATGTACATTTCGAAATCAAATCATTATAGACTTCTATGTACTCTTTTATCTTAATTTTAAAATCTTTTGTTCCTAAAAATTTTAAAACTTCTGTATTAAAAATTTCCGAATATAAGATGTTTGAGAATAAAGGGTCGGTACTATCAAAAATAGTATTTTCAAGATTTTCTAAAATGTTATAAAAATTCATTCCATTCCCCATAAATGACTTTATAAATTCACTCTCAACATCTTTTTTCAAACCACTTAAATTTGATAATTCTTTTAAAAGTTCATTTTTCTTATCATCAAGACTTTTTACGATAGCTTCATATTTTTCTTTAAGAACATCATTGACTAATAAGGTTGTCTGTTTTTCATCAGATTTATATTTTTCAATATAAGGTTTTATGACCAAAATTTGGTTTGCATGTAAGTTCTGCTCCCCATCATACTTTACTTCATATGTTGAAATACGATTTTTAAATATTCTATCTTCTGATTGCCTTCCTTTAATAATATCACAAAAAACTTCTGCAAAAGATGTTTTCATAGCTCCATTTTGAGCATAAATTATAGCCGCTCTGCAATTTTCAAAATTAAAGGTGGCTTGCATTTTTTTGATTCCATAGCAGTTTTGAAGGTTTACGTATAGTTTATCCATATTCTTTTGTTTTTAGTTTTAAATTATCGCAAATGGTCATATTGTAAATTTAGTATAATATCTACATTTGATAATACAAAGCTAAAAAACCACTACGCAATCTATTTGCGTAGATAAAAAATAATTCAGATATTTATAAAATCCTTTTAAATCTGCGTTGCTTGCATCAGCGTAATCTGTGTGCCTAAAATCCAACAAACCATGCCAGCCAACCGCAACGCCCTCATTCGCTACAAAACCATTGATGCTTGTCTGAAAAACCGATTCAGAAACTGGACTTTGGAAGATTTAATTGAAAAAGTTTCGAATACACTCTATGAATATGAAGGCATCGAAACCATCAGCAAGCGAACAATCCAAAATGATATCCAGATGATGCGGAGTGATAAATTGGGTTATTTTGCTCCAATCGTGGTTCTGGAAAAAAAATATTATACTTATGAAGACCCAAATTATAGTATTACTAACATTCCCATTTCAGACATTGACCTCTCTCGGATGAACGAAGCCGTTGAAATGCTAAAACAATTCAAAGGATTTTCGCACTTTGAACAATTGAATGAAGTCGTTCAAAAATTGGAAGACCATGTATATTCGGTAGGGAAAAAGAAGAATTCTGTGATTGATTTTGAGAAAAATGATAATTTGAAAGGACTTTCGTATTTAGATATTTTGTATCAGTCGGTGGTTCAGAAAAAAGCTATAAAGATGACCTACCAATCCTTTAAAGCACAAGAACCAAACGTATTTTTTTTTCATGTTTGGTGGTTGAAGGAATTTAAAAACCGTTGGTTTGCGGTAGGAGTTCGTAAAGAAAATGGTTCAATATCCAGTTTAGCATTGGATAGAATGGTAGACGTTAGTTTGTCGGACGATGTAAAATATGCTGAAAATCAAGACCTTATTCCTGAAGAATACTACAAAAATGTCATTGGTGTAACCGTAAGTAATTTACGCCCGATGAATGTAAAGATTTTTGTCATCGCCAAACACGCTCCTTACGTAGAAACCAAACCTTTGCATCATTCACAAAAGATCATTGAAAGAAATGAAGAAGGTATCATCATCGAAATAAAGGTGCAACACAATTACGAATTAGAAAAGGAGATTTTGGGCTTTGGCGAAGTAATGAAGGTTTTGAGTCCAGAGAGTTTTGTAAAAGCAATTAAAAAACGATTGATAAAAGCGAGTAATAGGTATGAATTATGAGGTCGTAGGTATGGGGTTTAAGGTTACTTTCAAGCATTAATTAACCGCATAACTAATACCTATAACCTTATAATTCATACCTACGACCACATATTTAAACGAAACTCTAAAAAACCACAGATAAAGTAAAATCAGTTCTATTTGTGGTCTATCGTTTGTCTTCTGACAAACCCTTTAGTTCCGTATTTAAATTACACTTCCTTCAAAACCCCTTTTCTTCTCCGAGAAACCATAGCCGTGAGGTTATTTTCTAACATCAATTGAGATTCATCTATATTATAATCAATCACATAGCGTGGATTGATCATAAATGATTTGTGAACACGCAAGAAACCTCTCGCTTGCAAAATTTCCTCATAAGTATTAATACAATGAGCAAACATTTTAGCCTTGCCATCACGCAAGTGAAAAAGCGTATAATTTCCTTCGCCTTTCAACATGATGATACGGTCGATGAATAAGGCAATATTTCGTTTAGAATCCACTGTGAGCAGTGCGTCTCTATGGGCTATAAGATTTGACATAAGTTTATTAGAGATAAGACGTTGAGGGCGTTGCGGATTTTATAATGTAGCTTTTCAAATCGAAATGTACATTGCAGTATTATTCATAAAAAAATCCTTTACAACCACTTAGTCGTAAAGGATTTTTATTTGGTAACAAAAAATATACTTTTAAAAAATTAAATGCAAGTCAATTTCACTTTTCACCCATTCCTTATAAATACTCAACTTCCTTACCCATATACTCTCATTAACTCATAACCATATTACCCATTAACCGTTCTTTTCTCAATTCTTTTTTCGTAATCTTTTCCTTGAAAAATTCTTTGAACGTAAATTCCTGGGGTATGAATTTGAGCAGGGTCGAGCGTTCCAACGGGTACTAATTCTTCCACTTCGGCAATCGTAATTTTTCCTGCTGCGGCTGCCATTGGATTAAAATTTTGGGCTGTTCCACGATAAATCAAATTTCCAGCGGTATCGCCTTTCCATGCTTTAACAATGGCAAAATCAGCTTTTAACCAACGTTCCATCAAATACATTTTGCCATCAAATTCTCGCATTTCTTTTCCTTCCGCTACTTCCGTCCCTACTCCCGCAGGGGTAAAAAATGCAGGAATACCTGCTCCACCTGCTCGCATACGTTCTGCCAATGTACCTTGTGGTATTAAATCAACTTCCAATTCTCCTGCCAATAATTGACGCTCAAATTCCTGATTTTCACCTACATAGGATGAAATCATTTTTTTCACCTGACGAGTTTGTAAAAGCAAGCCAATACCAAAATCATCAACTCCTGCATTATTTGAAATACAAGTCAAACTTTTCACACCTGTACGAAGTAAAGCAGCAATACAATTTTCGGGTATTCCTGATAAGCCAAAACCGCCCATCATGATTATTGAACCATCTTTAATATCAGCGACTGCTTCGTCTGCTCCCGAAATTACTTTATTTATCATAGTATTGAGATTGGATTTAAAACAAAAAAGTCCTCAAAAATTGCTTAATGAGGACTTAAAGTGGTGGTCCCACAAGGATTCGAACCTTGGACCCCCTGCTTGTAAGGCAGGTGCTCTGAACCAACTGAGCTATGAAACCGATTTACTTATTAAAATGGTGGTCCCACAAGGATTCGAACCTTGGACCCCCTGCTTGTAAGGCAGGTGCTCTGAACCAACTGAGCTATGAAACCATTTCTTATTTCCGTTTCTTTTAACGTGGTGCAAAATTACAGCTTCTCTATTAATTATGCAAGTCTAAATATTTAAAAAAAAATTAATATTCTTAATCACGTTGATAATCAATTATTTATCGAAAAAAATATTTTAAACTTTTTTTAATTTCTATCAAAGTTAAAGCTCATTATCACCATAATTGGGGGTAACAACGAGCTTTTCCAATATTTTTATGCTTTCAAAGAAAGAGCATTTCCTTCAAATTTAATTCCTTCCCATCCGAATTTTATAAAATTGCGAATATTTTGGTGATTATCTCCTGTTGGGTTCTCTAAAACATCAACGTTATAAAATGCACCAAAGCAAGCTAAAGTCTGTACTTGAGAGAGGTTTTGTAATTGAGCAAAAGAGAATAATTTGCAAGAACCCGAATTTTGTCCTGCTTCATTGCGGGTTTCTCCGTTTTGGAAAGCAGTTGGCGTAAAATCGTAATTGGCATCAATAAGTGCAATTACTGCTGCGAAGTCAATACTTTCTGAACTGTGACTTAGCTTTTCTAAGAAATTTTCTAATGACATGATTTTGTATTTAATTAGTTTTCAAAATTAAGACAAAATCATCATTCTATTAAACGGCATTAGTAAATAAATGCCAATAGCACTCATTTCTGAATGCTATTGGGGTCTATCAAATTCTGCACAGATATTTATAGACTCTTACCATTATGTGGGTGTTAGGTCAATATGTTGTAAAAAACGACAATTAATGTCAATTTATTTCTTCAATTATTTGATTTTTATTTGAAAGCTCAAGCGATTTTTTCTGTAATATTTCTCTTCTTTTCCTTCGAGAAAGGGCTAATTGTATTCCGCCTCTAATCTGTAAAAAGTCTGTATTTTCGGTAACATTAAAGTTTTGAACATAATTTTTATTTACACAAAATGTTCGGTGAATTCGAATAAAATTTTCATTTAGAGAATTGTTGATATGAAAGAGTAAGGTTTTTGTAGAAATTTTGACTGAACCATCCTGTAAATGAATTAAAGTATAATTACTATTACTTTGCAGATACAATATATCTGAATAAAGTATTTGCTCAAATTTTCGATGTTTGTTGGGTAACAAGAAATAATGATTATCTCGCATTTTCTTAAAGTTTGGATATAGTTGATATGCTCGTGGGCGGTTGGAATACAAGCTTTAAAGAATGCACAAAGGTAGGGCATGAAATTTTCTCGTAGCTAATCCAAAACGATAAATCAATAATCCATTAAGACATTTTTAGAGCGTGAAATAGATAGTTATTTCACGACTTCGGAAGGTAAAATATTATGGTATTTTTTGAATGCAGCCGTAAATTTTCCAGGATTTTCATATCCTAAAGATGAGGCAATATTTTTAATTTGAACGTCTGCATTTTTGAGAAGTTGTAAGGCTAAAACCATTTGTTTTTCCTTGAAATACTGATAAATGGATTGTCCATAAACTCCTTTAAAAACGACCTTTAATTTAGATTCTGACATATTTATTTGCTTGGCGATGGCTTCAATACCTATAAAACCTTCGGTCAAATTATCCATCAATATTTTCTCAACTTTTACTAAAGCTACACGGTCGGCTTCGTTTTGTGGAAAAATCTGTTCTAAAACTTTTTCTTTATTGATATTGGTAAAAAAAGCAGAAATAAGGTCAAGTGTCTGTATTTTTAAAGAAAGTGTATTAAATCTTTCTTCGCTATCATTGAGAAGGTTTTTCCAGATTTTTTGAGCCGTAGCTTCTGCATCAGGTACGACATCGTCCCAGGTGATATGTCCAGCATGAAGATTTAGAAAATTTTGCAATTCCGTTTCTGTCCCTTTTCCCCCAAATAAATTTTGGTTTAACCAAGTATGATTAAACACAAAATTCAAGAAAAGCCCTTCTGTTCCTTTGTAATGATAAGCGTCAATTTCACTACCAGGTTTATAAATTGCCCAACTTTTATTGGGCATCGCAATTTTATTGACGTGCATATTTACCAAAGGAATGTCACAACGGTAAAGTGAAAATGCTAAGAAATAATAATCAGAACCACCTTCGTCATAAATGGCTCTGGTATGTACATTTACTTTAAACTCAATTTGAGTAGCAAGTACCCAAAAGCCTTTTTCAATCTCACGATACCGCATTTCTCCCTTCGTAAAAGGATTATTGGAATGAATAGATTGTTCTAAAGGATTGTATTTGGTAACGGGCATTTTCTTCAAACTCTCAACCATTACGTCAGGAGAATTTGATAAATAAGGAAGTTCAAAAAAACCGTCGTGGTAATAAAAAAGGTATTTTTCAAAACTCTTGAGCCACTTCTTAACTCGGCTTAACATTAATATTTTTGTGGTTAGTTATTCGGTGTAAATTTATGACAATTTTTCAAAAAATAATCAGAAGAGAAGGAAAACTCACTGGAGCGTAAAAGTGTAGAAGTTTGAGTTTGAAAATAAATGAACGAAAGAGGGCATTCGAAAAGTTGTAAGTGATAAGGAGTAAGAACATTATTGGGATTTTGAAATAACATTTCCCGTTACGACCTACAACTTAATGACTTATTAACTTTACAAATACCCTCCTTTTGTAAAAGAGCCGTAGGCTCGGGAGATTTTGTAGCCCCGAAATTTATTTCGGGGAAATAACGAAAATTTAATTAAAGATTTGTTTATATAAAACCGTTCCAACAAAACACAATGATTTTTTTGTCATTTTCACCCCGAAATAAATTTCGGGGCTACAAGATGAGTCAAGCCTACGGCTTTTTTCAAGAGTGCCAAAGTAAAACTAAAAAACTTCAACATTTGAAAGTACAGGACAAGCTCTTGAATCTAAAATATTTACACGAATTTTATCCGTTTTTTCTGGTGATATTTTCACAATTCGTTTGTAACCAATAGTGGTTTCGTTGGCAACAGTTTGCCATTTTCCATCTTTCCAGACATCAATACTAAAGGTTTTTATACGTTGCCCTAATTGGATATATTCTTGTAATAAAACGTACTTTACCGTTTTTTGTGACCCCAAATTAACTTCTAATCTTGCCGTTTTAACATCGTCATTCGTTGCCCAATAAGTGCCTTTATTCCCATCTGTTAAAGCATTTGGAGTAAAACCAGTACGGTACGAATTTGCTTTTACGACTGCTTTTACCGCTAAATTTTCACCCAATTCTTTTTTCATTAAAGCACTAAAACCTTGCAAAGCTTTTACGTCGTTTGCGTGAAATTGTCCCGTTCTATCAGGCGGAACATTCAATAATAAATTTGAACCACGACCTACTGAACTCAAATAAATTTCAAAGAGTTTTTCGGGAGTTTTCACTAAACTATCTTCTTTAGCATGATAAAACCAACTTGGTCTGATAGAAACATCGACTTCAGCAGGAACCCAGTTTTTACCTTCGGCAGAACCTGTATTTAATAATTCTTCAATACCTCCTTTTCCTGCATAAAGGGTATCCGTTGTGATATTATTCCAATTGGTTCTACCAGCTTTTCCTTGTTCGTTTCCTACCCAACGAATATCTGGACCCGCATCACTAAAAAATACTACATTGGGCTGAATACTACGAATCAGTTTCAAGGTTTCTGACCATTGATAAAATGTTTTTCCATCAATTTTACGTTTTTCGTTTGCTCCTCCATAAAAACCGTCTCCTCCATTAGCTCCGTCAAACCACATTTCTGTTACTTTTCCGTATTGCGTAAATAGTTCTTTTAATTGATTTCTGTAATAATCAACGTAAGAAGGTTTTCCGTAATCAGCTCTGTTTCTGTCCCAAGGCGATAAATAAACGCCAAACTTCAACCCTGCTTTTTGGGCAGCGTCACTGGTTTCTTTGACAATATCGCCTTTGCCGTTTTTGTAAGGACTATTTTTGATAGAATGTTCTGTGAATTTACTTGGCCAAAGACAAAAACCGTCATGATGTTTAGTAGTTAAAATCATCATTTTGAAACCCGCATTTTTCAAATTACTTGCCCATTGGTTTGCATCAACGTTGGTCGGGTTAAAAACCGAATTGCTTTCATCGCCGTAACCCCACTCTTTATCAGTAAAAGTATTGGTTGTGAAATGAATAAAAGCGTTCATTTCCATCTCATGCCAAGCTAATTGTTTGGCGGTGGGAATTGGATAAACGGGAGCTGGAGCAATTGTTTTTTTGACCTGTGCTATCGAATTTATTGAAAATACGAAAGCGATTAGGAATGAATAATATTTGAAAGAAATATTCAATTTTAACATAGTCGTAAGATTAGTAAACTGTTTAAGGAAATTGTAAAATTAACGTATCATATTTGACTTTGACTAACTTCTCGAAAGTTTTAAAACTTTCGAGAAGTTCCCTAATCAACACTTATTAAACAGTGTATTTTATTTAGCTTTTAAAACAACGTGTTTGATTTTTTTACGGTCAAAAGTGTAAGTAATATGAATTAGACCATCACTTGTTTGAATGACGGCTGGATAACTAAATTCTCCTTGTTTTTCGTTTTCAAGTTCGTAAATATCCGTCCAATTGATGCCGTCTTTAGAATGAGCTACTTTCAAAATATTTCTTCCATTCGACCATTCTTTTCCAGCCAATAGCGGATTATAAATCAAGATAAATGAACCATCTTTGAGCGTTACGGCATCAATGCCCGAGTTGGGATTTGGTAAATTAGTGGGTGTTAATCTTCCCCAAGTTTTTCCTTTATCAATCGACCAAGACTGAATGATTCTGTTCTGTTTACTTCGTAAAAGCATTTGCAAAATTTCTCCTTTATGCACCAAAATACTGGGTTGAATTACGCCATATTCGCCACAATCAATATCAATTTTTTGCCAATTTTTGACATTTGAATCTGAGATTTCGAGGTGAGATTTCCAAATTTCTCCCTTTACACTTTCGGTACTTGATGGATGCAAAATTTCTCCAGAACTCAACTGAATAGATTTATTTCTGATTGGTCCAAGCATATCATTGGGCAATTTTTCTGGTTTCGACCATGTTTTGCCATCATTCAATGAGGTTTTCATCATGCCCCACCATTCTCTGGGATTTATACCTACTTTATAAAATAGAAATAATTTCCCCTGTTTATTTTTGAGAAGTACAGGATTCCAACAAGCATATTGTTTTCCTTCAAAAATGCCGTCAGCTACTTTTTGGGGCTTTTTCCAAACATTTTTTTCGAAAGTGGAAACCCAAATACAGACTTTGGGATTACTCTCATATTCTCCCGCAAACCACGCTGTCATTAATCGAGATTTTGACAATTCAACAATTGTTGAGGCGTGACAGGCTTTTTCCTCCGCATTTTCATTAATAAATCCATTTCTAACTAATTTGTACTGAGAAAATCCACTCGTGTAAACGATGAGGAACAAGAATGTGAAGGAATATTTAGAATATTTCATTGCTCAAATTTAAAGGCTAAAGCGGGTGATGATTTATATTTTTCAAGCATTTTTTTGGGTAAAGCGACTTGTACGGCATTGTCTTTTATTTCCCATTTCAAATTCACAATTTCGCCCAATAAAGTTACTTTGCTACCCGCTTTTGGCAGGTTTCCCGTCCATGAAATAATACTTTCGGGAGATTGTCCTTCGGGAATTCTCACGAGTGCATAATGCGTTGCGTTTTGTCCTTTCGTAAAAAACACCTCTTTATCATGAAATTCTTGGATAGCTCTGGTATTATAAATAGCTTCTCCGTTGGTATTTAACCAATCCCCAATTTGTTTTAGGCGTTCTATCTGCACGGGCAAAAGCGTTCCTTCGGCAGTTGGTCCAACGCCAAGCAATAAACTTCCGCCTTTTGCCACCACTTCAATTAAAGAGTGAATGACTTTATTTGCCGTCTTAAAATTATCATTTGGCACATATCCCCACGCATCCCCGAGTGTAATACAACTTTCCCAAGGCGTATCCGACATTGTTTTTGGAATACTTTGCTCTGGTGTACGATAATTTTCAAATTCGCCATGCACCGTTCTATCCACAATCAAGAGTCCTTTCTGATTTGTACGAGCCATTTTTGCGGTAGCAGGCATATCAATTTCTTGATTAAATTCTGGAATTCTTGCCCCCCACGAACGCACTTCGTCATTGACCGTTTCGAGTGGACGCACCCAGCCACCATCAAGCCATAAAATATCAATACTGCCGTAATTGGTCGTTAATTCATTAATTTGGTTACGGGTAAATTCCTTAAATTTATTCCAACGCCAAGGAAATTTACGAATATCATAATTAGCATTTCTATCGGGAGTAGCGTATCTATCCCACCAAAAAAATTGCGAATGCCAATCTGGTTTTGAATAATACGCACCAATCATAAAATTTTCTTTTCTGAAAGCATCAAAAACGTATTTGGCAACATCCGCTTTTGGATTAGTGGCAAAAGGTCCTTTACTAATGCTAAAATCAGAAAATTGGGTATTGAACATCGCAAAACCGTCGTGGTGTTTTGTGGTAAAAACAACGTATTTCATGCCCGCACTTTTGGCAGATTTCGCCCAAGATTCAGGGTCAAATTTGGTAGGATTGAACTGACTATTTAAGCCCCAATACCATTTTTTGTAGTCGTCATATTTACTGGTAGAATCTCTGGTAATCCAATCTTCATTACAAATTTGCCACGATTCAATAATTCCTGGCACGGCGTATAAACCCCAATGGATAATCATTCCAAATTTTAGATTTCTCCAATTTTCCAATTTCTGCTTCACTGCGGAATCAGTAGGATATTGATATTGATATTGAGAAGATGTTTGATGAATGGAATTTTGGGAAAAAGCTGAAATGGAAAATACCAACAGTAATATAATACAGATTTTTTTCATGTTCGTTAAAGTTTAAACAATCATTATACGATAAGAGCCTTAAATGATGCACAATTAGCACTAAATCATTGTTAGAATTTGCATTTTGACTCGTTAAAAAATAGCTTTGTATAAAAGCTACAAGCGTCAAATTTATAAAGGTCGATAAATAAAAAATTAATATTTGATTAATAAGACATCAAGCAATTATGGTTTGACTTATTCATTTCAAATGAACACCATTAATTTATTGAAAGTGAGCTTATTGTATCAAGCAATAAATCAAAACTAATTTTCAGTAACTGATTAGCATTTACCCAATCAACAAACCCATTAATACATTACAATTGATAATATGTGGAAGAGCCTCTTTAAATCTAAATTTCTTTATATATTCTTTGTTGGTCTGGTGGTAAATCAGGTAGCGGTTGGACAAGAATATGGATTGGAATTTTTGGGGCATGAAGTCGCCATTGACAAGCGAACATCACTCATTTTAGGAAAAGAACGTAGTTTTTGTCCCAAACAAAACACCGCTTTAGAATTTGACTTAAAATTCAAACCCAAAGTAAGCTCCTATTTTGGTTACGTTTTTAGAATTATTGACGACGACAATAGAAATATTGATTTACTTTTCCAGTCAGACTCAAAAGGTAAACAGCAACATTTTAGAATTGTTTCCACTGGGCAAGACATCAAAATCGGTAGGCAACTTGACTCCCTTGCCTTATATGCTAAATGGAATCATTTTAGGATTTTCATTCAAGATAATCAGCTTCAATTCTACTGCAATAATCAACTTTTTGGCAAAGGAACATTACCTTTTAGGTTTAACAAATGCTTTAAAATTTATGCAGGAGAATGTTCAAATCCGAAGTTTTTGACAAGCGATGCTTTACCCATGTTTTTGAGGAATATTATTCTAAAATCAGACGAAGAAATCATTCACCATTGGACACTAAAAGAAGTTTTCGGGAACTCATCATTAGACATTATCGCTCAAAATCAAGCAGTTGCCAAAAATCCTCAGTGGTTATTAAAAGACCATTACGAATGGAAACTTTTGAAAAAAATCAAATTTAAAGGTAATTCAAGCTTTGCTTTTGATGAAAAATCACACCGAATAATCATCAATAGCGACCTCCGCACGTACTTTTTCAATACATTTAATGACGCTTTTTCTGCTAAAGATTTTGCAACAAAATACCCAAAATTTACTTTTAGCGATAATAGCATTTTTCTTAAAAATCAAAATAAGTTAATCAATGTTAGGCTGAACGAACAGAAAATTTTCCATTATAATGAAGCCCAAAACACTTGGGATATTTCGCCCAATGAGCAATTTAATTTAACCGAATACTGGCATCATAATAAATACATTTACCCAAATGACACCGCATTGGCTTTCATTGGTGGATATGGGCAGTTCAAGTATAAAAATAGAGTTCAAAAATTCTCTTTCAATACCCAAAAATGGTCGGATATTGCCCTAAAAGGTGACATTATCCAACCACGTTATATGTTTGGATTGGGACATCAAGGAGCAACAAAATCCTTTATTTTTGGGGGTTTTGGCTCAAAATCTGGCGACCAAGGCTTGAGTCCACAAAATTATTATGACTTATTTGAAATTGATTGGCAAACCAACACCACCAAAAAAGTTTACCAACTTCCTCTTCCTGATTCTTCTTTCGTGGTTGCTTCGTCAATGATTATTAATGACGATAAAAAAACATTTTATGGACTGATTTACAATCAGTTAAAGTTAAAATCAAGTTTACAATTAATAGAAGGTTCTCTTACAAAACCACAGTTCCAAAGAATTTCTAAAGAGATTCCCTATAAATTCATGGACGTGTCCAGTTTTGCGGATTTGTATTATGACAAAGAAAATGGGAAGTTATTTTGTGTGACAAGTTTCTTCGATAGAACACCCGTTGACTCAACCGAAATAAGTATTTATTCACTCAATTTCCCTCCGACGAATCTTACCGTATATGCCCAAACAAGCAGTAGTTTTGGAGAGAACAATCTTAAATTTTGGCTTTATGGCTTATTGATTATCCTTAGCTTAGCCGTAGGACTTTGGTATTTTAAGAGGAATAAATCAGCGAAAAAAGAAGTTATTTTCACACCTAAAGAAGAGAAAACACAGCCATTAATAAGCGTTGAAAGCCCTCTTGTTTCCCTTTTAGGAGAGACTATTAAAGAAGAGAAAAGTGGTAGCAATACCGCAAAAATATCGTTATTTGGGACATTCAAAGTTATCAATAACCAAGATATAGATTTAACCAATCAATTTTCGCCATTGTTGAAAGAGATGTTTTTGTTCATTTTATTGAATTCAATTCGTTGGAACAAAGGCATCGAATCTTCAAAATTGAATGAAATATTTTGGTACGACAAGTCAACAAATAGTGCCAGAAATAACCGTTCTGTTAATATTACAAAATTGAAATCCATATTTGAGCAATTATTGGGCATTCAAATCAATAAAGATTCTGGCAATTGGAAAATCATTTTTGAGCCATCTCAAATCAATATTGACTATTACGAAATCCAAAATCTGACTCATTCAAAAAAGGTTTTGAGTAATCTTCAAATCAAAAAATTATTAGCTATTATCAATCAAGGTTCATTTTTATCCAACCTTGAATATGAATGGTTAGATGATTTTAAAGGCGAAATTTCCAACAAAATTATTGATGCACTTTTGGCTTATACCGAACAACTTACGGTTGAGAATGACGCTGAAAAAATTGTAGAAATTGCCGATAATATTTTCAAATTTGACTCGGTTGATGAAAAAGCAATGTCACTAAAATGCAAGTCATTAATTCATTTAGGGAAACATTCTTTAGCCAAAAGTTCTTATGAAAAATTCGCAAAAGACTACCAAAGACTTTATTCTGAAGAATATACCATTCAATATAGAGAGTTTTTAGATTTATAAAATCGAACTTAAATTATTTTAGCATTTCCACAAAAAACGCCTTTCTGATAGTCCAGAAAGGCGTTTTTTGTGTTTTAGACTCTATTATTATAACGTCATTAAGATGAGTTACCGCATTGTTAATCAAATATTAATAAAAAATTATTCGCTCAAACATAATTTTATTTTCAGTTAATATTAAACTATTTAATCTAATTTAAACTAAAACACAAATTATGAAGAAAACGCTACAAATGTTTTGCTACTGCTTCATTTTTGCTATTTGCTCGCTTCAAGGGTTTGCCCAAAAAATGAGCATAAAAGGAAAAATATCAGACGAAGCTGGAGCACCACTTTACGGGGTAAATGTTGCCTTGCAAGGAACAACCAAAGGAACTGTTTCTAACGACAAAGGAGAGTATTCTATCGACGCAAAAGCAGGAGATATTCTTAGTTTTAGCTATGTAGGTTTTGGGGTAAAAAAAGTAACAGTTGGCAGTCTTAGTGTGATTAATGTTGCTTTGTCTCCTGAAAATGGAGCGTTAAATGAAGTAGTTGTAACAGCATTAGGTATTTCAAAAGAAGCTCGTAAAGTTGGTTATGCGGTAACTACGGTTGGTGGTGACCAAATGACCAAAGCCAGAGAAACCAACGTTGCTTATTCGATGGCTGGTAGAGTGGCAGGTTTAAATATCTCGGGTACAAACGGAGGTTCTGGTTCTTCAGCAAGAATCTTATTGAGAGGTATGGCGAGTTTTACGGCAAGTTCTCCATTAATCGTAATGAACGGTGTACCAATTGATAATACCCAAAGAGGTAGTGCTGGCGAATGGGGTGGTGCTGATAACGGCGACGGTATCTCTAACCTTAACCCTGATGATATCGAAAGTATGTCGGTTTTGAAAGGTGCTTCGGCTTCGGCACTTTATGGAGCAAGAGCAGCAAACGGTGTAATTTTGATTACTACAAAGTCAGGTAAAAAAGGTAAAATGTCAATCGACTATAACCTAAATGCAGTAACTGACCAAGCTATCAATTTTACAGATTACCAATACGTTTATGGACAAGGTTTGAACGGAAAAAGACCAACCAACACAACAAGTGCATTGAACAGTGGTATGTTGAGTTGGGGTGAGAAATTAGACGGTGCTTCAACGATTCAATTTGACGGTAAAAGTTATGCTTACTCAGCGGTAAAAGACAATATCAAAAACTTTTACAGAAGCGGTTCTTCTTTGACAAACTCAATCTCAATTTCAAACGGAAACGACAATGGGGCATTCCGTTTATCAATTGCCAATTTGAGTAACAATTCTATTCTTCGTAATAGCGGACTTGACCGCAAAACTTTCAACTTCACAGGTTCTCAGAAATTTGGGGATAAATTGAAAGTTGATTTAATGTTCAACTATGTTGATGAATTGAACGCCAACAAACCACAGTTGAGTGATGGCCCAATGAACGCCAATAACATTAACTTCTTGGCAACCAATCTCGACCAAAATGTGTTGAATCCAGGTTTTGATGCAACAACTGAAAACGGTAACGAAACCCAATACAACGATGATATTTATGTAACGAATCCTTGGTTTGTGGTAAATCGTTACAAAAATGATGTAAAACGTAAACGCATGATTTCTGCAATCACGGCGAAATATGACTTTACGAAAAACATTTACTCACAAATTCGTTTAGGTTATGACCAATTGAATGACGGAATTTTCAAAATTACGCCAACAGGAACGGCTTACTCAAATGGTCAGAAAGGTGGATTTGATGAACTTTCTACGGCTTCAACTTCTGAACTTAACGCAGACGCAATCATTGGCGGTAATTTCAACTTAGTAAAAGATATTAGTGTTGATGTACTTGGTGGCGTGGCAATTCGTAAAAACAAATACGATAGAATGGCAATTGGTGGTGGACCATTCGTGATTCCATTCTTTTACAGTCCATTAAACGTGCTTTCATTCAACCGTTCTTACGACTACAACGAAAAGCAAACAAACTCTGCGTATTATTCAGTTGATTTCAACTACAAAAATCAGTTAATTTTATCAACAACTGGTCGTTATGATGCTTTCTCAACTTTACCAGTAAACAACTACGGTATTTTCACGCCTTCAGTATCATTAAGTTATGACTTCACGGAATTGGCTAATTCTTCAAAATTGAGCTACGGAAAATTAAGAGCATCTTATGCCGTAGTAAGTGGTGAGCCTGCAAGTCCTTACAGTACTTCACAATATTATAGTGTAGGTTCTGCCATTCAAGGTACAACTACGGGTTCATTCAGTAGCACATTACCAAACTTATTCTTGAAACCATATACGCTTTCAGAATTTGAAATTGGTACTGAATTGAAGTTTTACAAAAATAGATTAGGCTTAGACCTTGCGTATTTTAACCGTAAAACAAACAATGAAATCATCAATGGTTCATTGTCGGAATCAACTGGATTTAGCAACCAACAAATCGGAACAGGTTCTACTCAGAATTCTGGTTTAGAGGCTTTAATTACGGCAATCCCTGTATCTACTGGAAAATTGAAATGGTCAACTTCATTGAACTTTACGTTTATCAGCAACAAAATTGTTGAAATCAACGGTTCAGGTTCAGAACAACAACAATTAGGTTTAGGAACTTACCGTCCATTAAACGCAAATACTGCATTGATTAAAGGCTTACCTGGCCCACAAATCATGGCTTATGATTACGTTTATAACAACGGTAAAATCGTAGTGGATGCTTCGGGTATTCCTGTACAAGCAGCAGAACGTACACCAATGGGGTCAGTTTTACCTAAATTTTATGGTGGTTTCAACAATGAGTTTACTTACAAAAACTTCAATTTCTCATTCTTGATTGATTATCGTTTTGGTAACAAAGTGCTTTCTGCGACTAACTATTACACCATTTTCAGAGGTTTGAACCAAATCACATTGGCAGGTCGTGAGACTGGCGTTGTGGCAGAAGGTGTAACGGCTGACGGTGCTGCTAATACTGTTAATGTACCAGCTCAAACTTACTACCAAAACTTAGCAAGAAGAATTTCAGCGTTGAACGTAATGGACGGAAGTTTCATTAAGTTAAGACAAGTGACTTTAGGATACACAATCAATCCTAAGTTATTTGGCAACACACCAATCAAGGCAGTTGAAGTATCATTAGTTTGTAGAAACTTATTTACATTCTTGAAATATACCGACAACATCGACCCAGAAGCAGGTTTCTCTCCGATTTTAAGTTACGCAGGTATTGAAGGTAACAGTTTACCATCAACCAGAACTTACGGTTTCAACCTAAATGTTAAATTCTAAATTCGGATAAATATGAAAAAAATAGCATATATATTGACATTAATTACGGTATTTACGACTTCTTGTACTGACAATTTCGAGTCTATAAATACCGACCCAAACAAGACGAGTTCCGCAGTTTTTAATCCAAATTACCTTTTATCTCAATCTCAATTTGAGTACGGAAATACGGGTTATTCACAATTACTTTTCCAAAGTATGTGGACTCAAGTGCTTGCTTCAACGTTTTCTTATTACGGAAACGGTGATAAATATGTACCTTCTGGAAGTTTTATTGCTTATCAAGGAAGAGTACACGAAGAAACGTACCGTGCGGCTTCATTGTCTTACGAAATGCAAAATTTGACAAAAGACAAACCTGAAATGTCAAATTTGTACAACATTGGTACAATCATGAAAGTGCTTTGTTTATCTCGTATCACAGACTGTTACGGAGACGTTCCATATTCTCAAGCATTAAAGGCTAAAGAAGGAATTACGTTACCAAAATACGATTCACAATCAGCCATTTATCCAGCAATGCTTACTGAATTAGATGCTGCCATTACGGCTTTGAACACTTCAAAAGCAGGTCCAAGTGCAGATTTAATGTATGGTGGAAATGTTACGAAATGGAAAAAATTTGGTTATTCATTAATGCTAAAATTAGCGATGCGTTTAACAAAAGTTGATGCCGCAGCCGCTAAAACTTGGGCTGAAAAAGCATACACAGGTGGTGTTTTTGCAAGCATTGACGATAACGCAAAAGTATTAACAGACAACGCAACAAACGGAAATAATACAAGTGGTGCATTAAGAGTACCAGATGATTATCGTGAAGTAAGATGGAGCAAAACCTTCATTGATTATTTAAAAGCAACGGCTGACCCACGTTTGAGTGCTATTGCAGAAGTTTCTCAAGATGGTTATGCCAAAAATACTGACCAAAATCTTGCAGGAGATAACAGCGAAGCAATTCAAGTTGGTTTACCAAATGGATACGATTTGAACGGCGGTACAACTGACGTTGCCAAACATCCACAATATCCAGGAGCATCGGGTACAGGAGCAGACGTAGCACGTGTAGGTAAATATTCTCGTCCACGTACTTCCGTTTTCATTGATAGAAGTGGTGTAAACTTCGTATTGACTTATTCAGAAACTGAACTTCTTTTAGCAGAAGCAAAAGTAAGAGGTTGGAACGTTGGTACAACTACCGCAGCAGACCACTACAAAGCAGGCGTAAAAGCAGCGGCAGCTTCATTAACTCAATTTAATACTGCTGCAAGTGCAGATGCTTCAATTGCAAAAGCAGTAACTGCAATGGACGCATTTTTAACGAAAAACCCTTTGAATGTTAGTTCAACAGAAGCATCTTTAAAACAAATCAATGAGCAAATTTGGGTAGCTACTGGTAGCACATTCAACTTCATTGAAACATGGTCTAACTGGAGACGTTCTGGATACCCTGCATTAACGGCGGTTGTTTATCCAAACGGTTTCTCAAACGGTACAATTCCACGACGAATTCCATACAAATCAACGGAAGCATCTTACAACCCTGATAATTATAAAGCTGCGGTTGCTGCTTTAACAGGTGGAGATACTTTCACATCTAAAATTTGGTGGGATAAGTAGTAATTTTGTTTCATAATAGAGATTTACTGAAACGGAGCTATATTTGCTCCGTTTCTTTCATTTAAAGTCAACCCGAAATGCTTTATATAAACATGAATCGCCTTCCTTTCCTTCCTCCTCTTTTTGTCATAATTATTGTCCTTTTTTTGACCTCTTGCAAGACTAACAATAAAAAATTTGATAGACTAAGTTCTGCAAAAACAGGCGTTAGCTTTATCAATAAAATCGAAGAAAACGAAACACAAAATGTTTTAAACTATGAATATTTCTATAATGGCGGTGGTGTTGCGGCGGCTGATTTTAATAATGACGGTTTGATTGACCTTTATTTCACTGCCAATATGGGAAGCGATAAATTGTATATTAACAAAGGAGAAGGACTTGAATTTGAAGACGTTACCGAAAAATCAGGGATTGAATTTAAAGGTGAATGGAAAACGGGGGTTTCGATAGTAGATATAAACAACGACGGTTGGAATGATATTTATGTCTCGGTTTCTGGCAATGTTGACAATCCTGCATTACGCAAAAACAAACTCTACATCAATAATAAGAATTGGAACGGTTCGTCGCCACGATTTACAGATAGAGCTAAAGAATATGGACTTGATTGCAATGGTTTTACTACCCAAACTGCATTTTTTGATTATGACAAAGATGGCGATTTAGATGCCTTCGTGATGAATCATAATGTAAAAGACTTTAATCGTTTTGATGTTGAGGCAGTCCACGCCATGCGAGATTCTTTAGCGGGTGATAAATTACTCAGAAACGACAATGGAAAATTCATTGATGTTTCCGTTGTGGCAGGTATTAAGGGGAATCCAATTGGCTTTGGTTTGGGGCTTCACATTGCCGATTTGAACAACGACAACTTCCCCGATATTTACGTTTCTAACGACTACATTGAGTCGGATTATTTATATATCAATAATCAAGACGGAACATTTAGCGACAATATTGCTAAGATGACCGATCATACCAGTTATTTCTCGATGGGAAATGACATTGCAGATTTCAACAATGATTTATTGCCCGATATTATCACGCTTGATATGCTTCCCGAGGATAATAAACGGCAAAAATTGTTATTTGGTCCAGATAATTACGAAGCCTATTTATCGATGTTGAAAAATGGTTTTCATCCAGAAGTCATGCGAAATATGTTGCAAATGAACAACGGAAATGGCACATTTAGCGACATTGGACAAGTCGCAGGTATTTCCAATACCGATTGGAGTTGGTCAGCACTTTTTGCCGATTATGACAACGACGGCTACAAAGATTTATTCGTTACCAACGGTTATTTACGAGATTATTCCAACATGGATTTTGTAAAATATTACGCCGACAAAAAAAGTGATGAAAACGCCAGTATGCTCGACATTATCAAACAAATGCCTTCTACGCTTACAACGAATTATATCTTCAAAAACAACGGAGATTTAACCTTCTCGAACCTAACGAAAGATTGGGGAATTGAGTTACCAATCAACTCAAACGGAGCCGTTTATGCCGATTTAGACAATGATGGCGACCTTGAATTAATCGTCAATAATATCAATGAAGAAGCGAGCATTTATCAGAATTTACAGCAAGAAAATACACCTCAAAATTACGTTGATATAGCCTTGAAAAATGGGAACAAAAGCATTGAAGGCACAAAAGTTTATGTTTATTCGGGAGGATTGAAACAGTATCAAGAATCCTCAAATTTGCGTGGATTCCAGAGTAGCGTCTCTGCTCCTGTACATTTTGGTTTAGGGACGAATACAAAAATTGATAGTATCAGAATTATTTGGAATGACAACTCAACGCAACTAATCAAAAACCTTCCCATCAATCAACAAAATACAGTCACTTACCAAAAAGGCACTGATTATCAAGAAATTAACAATAATCCTTACTTTGAGAAAATCAAGAATACGAGTTTTGTACATAGCCAAATGCCCTTCAATGATTTTAGTAAACAGTTACTTTTACCGCAAATGTACTCGTATCAAGGGCCAGCTTTAGCCGTTGGAGATGTAAATGGAGATAAGCTGGAAGATGTATTTTTAGGTGGAGGAAAAGGCTCAAAGGGACAACTTTTATTACAAGATAAATTGGGAAATTTCAGAGAAAGTCAGCAAGCTATTTTTAAGCAAGACGAACTGTGTACCGATGCCGATGCGACCTTTTTTGACTCAGATAATGACGGCGACCTCGACTTGTATGTAGTCAGTGGTGGTTATGAATATTTAGTCGATGATTTTCTATTACAAGACCGTTTATACCTCAACGATGGCAAAGGGAATTTTACTAAATCGGAAGATAAACTCCCTCTCAATAGAAGCTCAAAAAGTAAAGTTGTACCATTTGATGCCGACAATGATGGCGATTTAGATTTGTTTTTAGCAGGTTACGTGGTACCCCATAATTATCCAGCGTATAATCCATCGTCCATTTTAATAAACGAAAAAGGAACTTTCAAAGAACTTCCAAATGAGCAATTGGCAAAATTAGGAATCGTTACCGATGCCGCTGCCATTGATATTAATAAAGACGGATTGAAAGATATTGTTTTAGTTGGCGAGTGGATACCCGTTACAATTTTGATGAATAAAAATGGCAATTTCGAGAAAAAAGAACTGCCTAATTTAAACGGTTTTTGGCAAAGCATTGAAGCTCAAGACATCGACAATGATGGAGACGAAGACCTTGTGTTAGGTAATTTGGGGCTTAATTCGCAATATAAAGCATCTGTAAACGAGCCATTCACGCTCACAGTAAAAGACTTTGACGGCAATGGAAGCATTGACCCGATTATGTCCCATTTTATACAGGGACAAAATTATCCTGCTTACAGCTTAGACGAACTATCGAGCCAATTACCAAGCATCAAGAAAAAATACACCGATTATAAATCATATTCAGAAACAAAAACCTCAGATTTGCTAACATTACTGAACGACAAAGAATCATTCACCACTCAAATTCATGAATTAGCCTCAGGAATTTTATTGAATAACAACGGAGAATTAAATTTTACGAAACTGCCCATCCAAGCTCAATTTTCAATGGTAAACGCCATTAAATTTAAAGATATAAATGGTGATAAACTTCCAGACTTGATTTTGGCAGGCAACAACTCAAAAATGCGAGTAAGAATTGGAAATTTAGATGCCAATCATGGGCAGTTATTTATCAACAGAGGAAAAGGGAATTTTGAATATTTACCTCAAAATATTTCAGGATTAAACGTTCGTGGTGACGTAAAAAACATGGTTTTTGTCGGTGATAAAATTTTGTTCGGCGTAAATAATGCTCCATTAATGATGTACCAAAAAGCCTATCAATAACAATTCTGACATAGTATAAAAAGCAAGAAGCTCAGAAATAAATTTCTGAGCTTCTTTGCGGTCTGGACGGGAGTGCAATAGTGCCTGATTATCAACACATTACATTTTGAAATATGGCAAAGTACAAAACTGGTACAAAATTGAGATTTTAGTCTAAATCGTACACCTTTCTAATCACACCCACTTCACTACCAAATAAATCTAACACCTGATTCACCTTATCAAGTCTTAGCGTTGGTTTTCCTTGTTCTAAATCTCGAACAAATCTTAGCCCAACCCCTGCTTTTTCTGCAAGAATTCCTTGAGTTAGTCCTAAGTTTTTCCTTTTTGCCTTAATAAATGCTGCTATTTTCATTTCAATGAAATTTATACCTGTAAAGGTATAATTATGAGTTATTAGTAGATTTTATACCTTTTCGGGTATAGAATCATAAGTTTTCCAATCTTAATTTATAATAATTTTACATTCATTTGAAGTTCCATTCCTAAAACCTCAGCTATTTTAAGTAACGTTTCTAAAGATGGATTACCTTCTCCACGTTCAACGGATACAATAGTACGCAAAGCAACTCCTGATATTTCGGCTAAATCTTCCTGCCGAATTTTCAAAATTTTCCTCCTATCTCTGATTTTGATGCCTAATACCTTTTTATTCATTTGTGCAATATATTGCCTTTATTAGTATAAAAGGCAGAAAAAAATCATATTAAACGCAAAAAGTGCAACAAGATGCACTTTTAATTATTGAGATTATGTTGAGAATTAGTTTTATCGAAATACTCATATTTATATTGAAAGGAGTGTAAAAGTAACAGGATTAATACCCATTTTATAAATTCACTATCCATTCAACTCTTGCAACTCTATCCCTTATCCTCAGAAGTGTTATCAAAACTTCTTCATCTTTGGGAAACTCCCCGTACACTAAATCTCTAAAAGCTCCGTTGTATGCTTCCTTTAAATTTGTCCAGACTGTTTCTGTATCTGCAAAAATCAAAGCATTATTAGGGTGATATTGCAGCCATAGGTTATTATTTTTATAGCTTTTTACATCATCATTTGCCACTTTTAAAAGCATTTCATCAAACTGTTTTGAATCAAAAAAAACCACAAATTCTTCCAATTGTAAAAGTCTATGTAAATCGTAAGTATGTCGAACTTTAAGTCTTAAATCATTCAATGGCTGACTGGTATATGAGAAACGAATAAGGCTCATAATCTTCTCGCAAAAAGTCCGTTTGGGGTCTAAAACTAAAACCTCAAAGGGTAATAAACCATATTGCTTTGCCACAATTTCTTGCCCTGCATTTTGCAACATTCGATAAATAAAGGAACTTATATTTCGAGTTATGTAAGGCTCAAAATAACCTAACCAAGTAGCTTCAACAACAATAATTTCTCTTATTTGACCGAATTCTCCACTGAATACTTTGGGATATGTGTGTGCTGTTTTACGGTTCATACCCATTTTTTGTGTAATATTAACTACTTGAACCTCGGGTAAAATATCACTTACTGCTTTACTAATTCTCTTTACTTTATTGCCCAACTGATTGCTGGATTCACCACCCTGTCTGAGAATAACTAAATCAATATCTTCTGAAAATCGTTGAATCAATTCATCACATTTCAATAAAGCCGTTCCGCCTTTGAAAACGGTATGCTTGCCTATTTCATTGTGAAAAATAGTATATAGGGCATACGTTACCCAATAATCTTTCTCTACATAAATTTCTGAAATGTCAATTTGTTGAGCAGTCAAAAGAATGGCTTGCTTGAATTGCTCTGGGTTTTCGTGTAACGTCATTGTATATTCCAGTTTGAGACAGTGGGTAAGTAAGCCTTTTCAATACCTATCTTAATGACAGTCAAAGGATTTAAACTTGCTTTCAGGATTTTTATGTTTTCGTCATTACCTTGATTCTCTAAAATTGCTCCTAATAATGCTCTTACTCTTGGGGGATATAATAGAGCATATTCTATAAATTCGGGAAGCCTTGATTTCTCCTCAATGGCTTTAATGATATTTTCAAAAACACTAATAGCTGAATTTATATCTGCGTCTGGAATATCTTTCAAGTCTTTCATCGCATCCAATATTCCAAGTATCTCATAATTTTCATTCGTGACCATTGCATAACTTTTCACAGGTTTAGCTATGACCGTTCCCCTTTTGATGTATATTCTCTTTGAAAAACACGCTATCCTTATAATTCGTGTTAATTGGGTTGTAAGCCCCAATTTGTTATAAAGATATGAACCTGTGATGTACGCAATTCTTTTGCCATTTTGAAATAAATAAGATTTCAAAACTTCCTCTTCACTCGGTTTCAATTCGCCAAAAATAGTCATTTGTGGTTTATAGAAAACCCCTTTTGCAATCTTCTTGATTAAACCTTTCTTTTGCAATCGTTCAAGAGCCTTGGCAGCAGTCATAAATTTATCTTTTTCAATGTTCAATTGTTCATACCCAAAAGTCATCCCTTCTGGAAAAAGATTTATGGTAGATGATATTTGATTTGCTACTGTCATTTTACAAATATAATCAGTCATTACTCAAGTTGTCAAGTTTTTAAAGCTAAAAACTTGACAACTTGAATACAATTTATAAAAGAAATGTCCAGTTTTTTAATTAAAAAACTGGACATTTCTTCTCGATTTTCTATAAAACATTAATATCCCCTCTAATTATAACTGTGTCGGTACTCAATGGGTGTTAAATTGGTCTTACTTTTGAATAGCTTGCTGAAAGATTGCGAGTATTCAAATCCTAATTGATAAGCGATTTCACTTACGGTTAAATCGGTTGTTACGAGAATCTCTTTCGCTCTTTCAATCAATCTGTTATGAATATGTTGCTGCGTATTTTGTCCCGTCAAACTCCTCAGCATATCACTTAAATATGATGATGACACGTTTAATTCACTGGCAAGTTTTTCGACAGTTGGCAGTGTCATGTCTGCATTATTGGCAAAATAAGTTTCTAAAATACGCTCAAAATTGGTCAAGAGGTCATTCGTAGCCATTTTTCTGGTGATAAACTGGCGACTATAAAAACGGTTACAATAGCTCAAAAGCAATTCAAGATTTGATACAATAACGTCCTGACTAAAATTATCTAACCTTGCGTTTATCTCTTTTTGAATATTCTGAACAATCGCTTCAACGGTTTTTTCTTCTTCGTCCGAAAGATGCAGAGCCTCATTGACTGAATATGAAAAAAATCCGTAGTTTTTGATGGCTTCTCCTAACTGATATTCTCTAACTAAATCAGGATGAAATAGTAATGACCAGCCATCTTTATTCCTATCTTCCTCATTATCAATACCAATGACTTGATTCGGTGCAATGAATGACATTGTACCTTCGTCAAAATCGTAGTGATTTTTACCGTATTTTAGCTGTCCTTGAAAACTCCTTTTGATGGAAATATTGTAGAAATTCAGCAGCAGCTTTGGCTTTTCTTCGTCATGAACTGAAGTAACCTTAGAATGGTCAATAAAGGTAATTAACGGATGTAAAGGTTTTGGCAGTGACAGCAAACGGTGCAATTCTGAAACTGAATTGAATTGATGGTTTGAATATTTCTATGGCTCTTTTCCATTCTATGAAATTATAAATAAAAATAGAGAAGCGTTAAAACTTCTCTATCAATTTGGTATCATTAGTTTTGATTATAATTTACTTAAAACCACCCGACACTTCAATGGTTTGTCCAGTAATAATACTTGATTCATCAGAAGCAAAAAATACGGCCATACTGCCAATGTCATTTGGGGTAGCCATACGACCCAAAGAACTTCTGCCGACAATAGACTGAATTGCCTCAGATTCTTCTGTAACTCCTAATTTTGCTACTCCATCCGTAAAAACACCACCTGGGCGAATAGAATTAACTCGAATATTTTTTACACCTAATTCTTGAGAAAGAGCATACGTTATTGAATCAACTGCCCCTTTTGATGCCGCATAAACAACCGAGTAAGGCTCTGGTCTTGTTCCTGCAAACGAACTGATATTAATAATACTACCTCCATTTTCTCCAAATGACTTGACAGCTTCTTGAGATGCGAGAAGTACACCTAAAACATTCAGGTCGAAAATGCGTCGGTACGAATCCTCAGTGAATGATTCTAATAAGGAAAATCCGTAAACACCTGCGTTATTTACCAAAACATCTAAACCACCAAAAAGATTTAAGGTTTCTTCAAAAAGACGTTTAACATCGCTCTGATTTGACATATCTCCTTGAACCGCAACAGCATTTCCTCCCGAACTGATTATTTCGGCAACCACCGCATCAGCACTTTCTTTACTTGAAGCATAATTTACGACTACTTTTGCCCCAGACGCACCCATTTGTTTGGCTATTCCAGCACCAATTCCTTTGGATGCACCCGTTACTACTACCACTTTGTTTTCTAATTTATTATTCATCGCTTTGTTTATTTGTGAGATACAAAGGTCTGAAGTTCAAAAAGTTTGACTGTGTTCAAAATGGAGTTGTTTGTATTCAAAATGAAGGTCTGTGATTTATTTGGCGTAGTTTTATTTACTAATGATAGAAATAGAGCCATAAAAAAGAGAGCAGTTTTTGACTGCTCTCTCAAAACCTAAAACTTAAAAGCGATAGTCTACAACGATTTTACCAAGGACTGATTCCTGACTCATCTTCTATATCATTGCTATAATATTGCCCAGTTGGTGCATTCTCGTCCGTTAAGGTATGTTTAATTACAAAACTTGCGGCACTTTCTACGGTTCCTGGCCCACTAAATTGGTTGAAATCTGTAGCGGTATAACCTGGGTCAATTGCATTTACTTTAAATGGTAAATCTTTTAGTTCATAAGCCAACACAATGGTGTAAGCATTTAAAGCTGCCTTTGAAGTGCCATAACTTGCTGTTTTGATAGAATAGTATTTCCAAGTAGGGTCGCTATGTAATGTCAAAGAACCAAGTCCCGAAGTGATATTGCTGATTCTTGGACTATCTGATTTTTTAAGTAATGGTAAAAATGTTTGTGTCACTTGGATTACGCCAAAGAAATTGGTGTCAAATACTTTTTGAATATCTTCAATGGATGTATCCGATGCTTGTTGCGGATTTGTTCCAAGAACTCCAGCGTTGTTTATCAAAATATCTAATTTGTCTTGTTCCGCTTCGATAATATTCTTAGCCACTAAAATTGACTCGGGATTAGTAACATCAATCTGGATAGCCTTGACATTATGAAATCCATTTTCGTTCAATTCTTTTACTACTGCTTCTCCCTTTTCAAGGTCACGAGTTCCTAAATAGACAAATAGCCCTTTTTCTAAAAGTTGCTTTGTTGTTTCTAACCCAATACTTCTGTTAGCTCCTGTAATTAATACTGATTTCATTTCTTTGTTATTTTAAATTTCTGATGCAAGTTGCATTGTTTAAAAATGAAATCATTTGTCATTTGGCAAAAAGCGATTTAACGAATATTTTTTCTAATTCTACTTAGAGACGATTGGGTGATACCTAAATAAGAAGCGATATAAGAAAGCGGAACACGGTTAGCAACAGTGGGATATATTTCCAGAAACTTCAAATAGCGTTCAGTAGCATCTTCCGTGACTAATGGACTTCGTCTGGCGACTTTTTGCATTAATGCCTTTGAAATAATTTTATGGACAATCTTGTCCCAACCAACGATGGTATCCAACAGTTCTTGCCAATCTTTTTTTGAAAAAACAATCAATTTACAATCCGTAACAGCTTGTACATAAGCAGATGAACAAATCTCATCGTTGAAACTCTCAAAATCTACCACGAGATTATGTTCTTCAATGAAATATTTGGTAATTTCTTCGCCCTTATTATTGTAATAGCAAACCCGTGTAATACCTTCTATTACAAAGCCCACTTGTCGAGCAATTTTCCCCGCTTCAGAAAAATAATCATCTTTATGGAGTTCTAACTCAGTAGCTTTTCTCGAAATTAAATCAATCTGTTGTTGATTTAGGCTTCCAAACTGCAAAATGTAATTTATCAATTCTTTCATGTTGGCAAGTTAGTGTAATTTATTTTTACAAGATTTGTCATTTGGCAAAAAGAAATTAAACGATAATGTAATGTGTATCAAGTTTACATGAACTTCCTTCTAATGACCGCTAAAAAACTCCAACATCGTATTTAACGCATTTTCTGAGTGCATACGCTCCCCATTTTCAAGTGATTGCTTAGCCATAAATGAAGCTCTCTCTCGCATATTTACTTCATAAATGCACACAGCATCTTGTAAAGATTGGTATTCTCCAGAAGTTAAGGTTTCGCTTAATTCCAGAGCGTCAAGCATTGCCATATTTACCCCTTCACCTGCAAAAGGAGGCATCAGGTGTGCGGCATCCCCGAGCATTGTCAAATTTGGCAAAGTTTTCCATGACTGATTTAAGGGCATACAATAAATCGGACGTGGGACAAAAGGAACCGCTGTATTTTCAAATAACTCGTCCCAAATATCACTCCATTCATGGTATTCTTTTTTAAACCAAACCAGTAATTGTGCCTTATCAGAGAAGTCTAAATCACTTTCTTTCGCCCAATTTTCATCTGCTTTGAAACTTATGTAATAGCCTATTTCGCCCTTTGCTTTTTGTCCCATCAAAATATCTTTTTGATTTCCAAAAGCCATTATTTTTCCCCCACGAAGTAAGGCAGAAATCTGAGGAACAGACTTTTGTGCATCATATACGTTACCTTCGAGCATAGTAATCCCCGAATAAAAAGGTTTAATATCTGTAAGGTATGGGCGAATTTTTGAGTTGGCTCCGTCGGCAGCAACCACAAAGTCAGCATAAGTTTGTGTTCCATCCTTGAAATGTAAAAGCCAACCTTCATCTTGCTTTTCCATTGAAATGAAGTGACTATTCCAAACAACAGTATCTGTTTCTAAGCACTCTAACAGTATTTTTCTCAAAACGCCACGGTCTATCTCAGGACGAAAATGTTCATGTCCAAAATTTTCATCGGGTTTAGTTTCGTGGTCGCTGTAAAATATTTCTGCTCGTTCATTAACAATAACCATTTTATCAGCACCTACCAGATAATTTTGATTAAATTCCTCAAATAATTGGGCTTTTTGCAAAGCAGCCAAACCAGACTCCTTGTGTAAATCAAGTGGAGAACCCTGTACACGAGCATTTTTATCAATATCTCGTTCATATACTTTTACATCAACTCCTTTGAGTTGTAAAAGTCTTGCCAATGTCAATCCCCCAGGGCCACCTCCTACGATTGCGATTTTTTTATTTTGTAATAGCATAATTTTAAATTTTATGCTACAAAATTATTGCTCGTTGTACACTAAGAATTGTAAAAAACGGTCATTTTCATTTTTGAATAATTCTTTGGGCGAAACACCTGAAAGCTTTTTAACCTCTTTGATAAAGTGTGATTGGTCTGTAAAATTAAGTTGTGGCAAGAGTTTGCCTTCTTTGATATGCGGAAGAGAAGCTTGAAAACGAAGTATATTGCAGTAGGCTTTTAGTGAAAGTCCAAAATAATGATTGAAATAACGATTAATTTGGCGTTCACTCCAAACAATTTTTTTTGAAAGTTCTTTAATGGAGATTTCGCCGTTTGATTCAAAAATTAAATCAAATAATTTACGTTTTCGCTCATCATTTTTTTTAGGTATGAGTGAATGGATTTTTTCAGAAACTTTGGAACACAGATTATCAAAATCGTTTAAATCATCAATATTTATATCCCAGAAGTTCTCATCTAATATTTTTCCACCATTTAAAATATCAGCCACAGAAAGATTCAATATATATTCTACGGCAAGCGGGTTGAAACTCACCGAGAAAAAATTAGTAACTTCCTGTTTGGCATATTTAGGCTTAGTTTCCAAACCAAGCAATGAAACAAGAAGCAGATTATCCTTAGTTTTTGAAAATATTAAATCAATTCTTCCATTTGGAATAATTACGGCTTCATTGAAATCAGATAGGTTTTGTAAGGATGAAAAACAATAAACATAGTCAGATATTGATTTATCGGGCTTTATGAGTTTGAAATTGATATTCTTTTCCATTGCTTTTCTACTTAATTAAACGCCAAAACTTCATCAACATAAAAAACTAAAACTTGTGTTTGAAATCCTTCCTTGCTAATTCTGAGAACCACTAAATTCTATTTTAAAAAGTAAAATAACGTATTGACGTTTCAAAAAAACGGTTATTCATAAATTCTAAATGATTATTCCTCTCATAAAAAATCTTTCACAAAAATTCACAAAGCTTCAATCTGTTGCAATATTATGTTCGACTATTATCAAGATATAAATCATCATTCAAAACCTTTCTTCCAGATAAAACCATCTAAAACATAATGAGTTACTTGCGGAAGGGCTAACAAAGGTATTAAGAACGACAAAGACATCGTTGAAAACGTAGTAGGCAAACAATAAGCCCAAGAAAAAAGTGTATCGTAGCTCCGCCATTGGGTTGCGTCCCAAATTGCTTCTTCAAAATAGGCAATTAAAATAATGATAATAATGAAAAAAAATAACCCATTTTTATTGAATACAAGCCTACTAAATCCTTTTACTTGCCCTTTTCGCTTATGAAGGTCAACCCAAATTAAGCACATATACGGTACGCCGTGAGCTACAACATTCAGAATGGTGAAAATTAAATCGTTATTGAAGTAAACGATTCCAAAATACCAAGAAGCCATTGTTCCTGCAATCAATAAAATGCGAGGAATGTTTACTTGATGATTAAGAATACAGTAAAATTCTTTGGCTAAATAAAGCACGACTAATCCTGCATAAATCCAATTAATAATGGGCAAATAATTGGTAGCGGTAAAAGCATAAAAGTCTTGTTCTACAAACCAAAGAAATTCTCTTGGTGAGTTCAAATGCCAATGGATTATCGGCAGAATAGTCGCTCCGTAAATGGTAATTTCATCAAATAAATCTAAATATTTTGACTGACTATGTTGTCGATTGTACAAGCGAACAAAGCCATATTGTTGCCTTATAAAGTGAAATACAGCTAAATACGCTAAAATCCGCCAGAACCATTCACTTCCACCAAGCCAATAAATTGAGACAAAAGCGAAGTAACAAAGTAAGGGAGTGAGCGTATAAAGGATTCTATGTTTTTGAAAGCTCCCAGCATCAAAATAAGTTTTAAAAAGCATACTATGAACATGAGCAACATCTATCAATAATACAAAAACTACCCACGCCCAGAGTGGCGTTGTTTCATGGAAAAAATAAGACTGAGCAAAAACAAAAGCAAGTGCTAATGCCACAAAAGTTGGGGCAATGATGAATAATAAATCAGTCTTTGCGTTTGTAATCCAAGGTTGTTTTGTCATGAAATTGATAAATATGGTAGTAGTTCATCGGCTACTCGATTACCTTGATAAAATGATTCTTCAAAAATAGAAACTCCACTCAAATCGCTGTGAGCAAAGAATATTCGGTTATCAATATTTCTGGAAGCTAATTTTCTGTTTTCAGATGAAAGAAAGCCAATCATTGGAGCAATCATACCATGTCCCAAAATTTTAAGGTTAATTTCTTCAATTGTTTCTCTTATGTTGGGATGAAAACTTTCTAAATCGGTCAAAATATCCTCCGTCCATTCTTCGTGTGTTTTCTTAATTGCATCTTTACGAGCTTCTACGGGTGATTTATGCGATAAGGGCAAATAATAAGTGAGTACCCATTTATCAATATCCCGACTTACTTGTTGATGCGTGGCACTGATATAACCCAATGAAGTAGAATTGTATGACACATTATCCCAACATAAAAAACCATCTCTTTCGATTGGTATTTGATTGACGGTGATATTAGCAACCAACCAAGGTGCGTATTGAAATAAATCCGTTGATATTTGAATGGATTCTTTTGGTAAAATTCGCTGATTGACAAATTGTGGCGTAGCCAAAATAATTCGCTGAGCTTTAATTTTCACTGAAACATTTTTATCCCAATCATAAGCGGTAGCTTCTACTCCATCACTATTCCAATTTACTTGCGTTACCAGTGTTTTAGTCTTGATTTTATCTTTGAAATCGGTTGATAAGGCTTTTGCTAAAAAGTTGTTTCCTTCTGCCCAAGTCAATACTGCATTACTTTCAGCATTATCAGCCTTTCCTCTTCTCGCTGCAAAATAATGAATACCAGCATAAGCAGAAGTATTGGCACTCGTGATGCCATAATCGTCTCTACAACAATAGTTTACGTACCAGAGTAAATATTCAGAGTCAAGATTATGCTGACTCAAAAAGTCAGTCATTGAAATCTTATCTAATTGTTGATACACTTCATCTTTTGATGCCAACGCCAAAGGAATATCAAAAGCCCAACGTCCATCTGTTCCTTTTGCTTGACGATATTGATTCATCAAAGCTAAAAAATCACTTATCTGTTTTCTATCACTTTCTGAAATACCATAATTGGGAATTAACCCTTCTTGCCAACGTCCTTTCAAAAAAAGTCGTTCTTGTGGTGATTGACATAGATGATATTCATTATAAATGGGTAAACCTGCTGAATTATAACCTGTTATAATATACTGTTCTTCTAAAAACGTCAATAGTTCTTTGTCCTCATTATTAGGAATGGGCAAGTAATGAGCTGCCCAAGGGTAAGCAGTTGTTGCATTTTTCCCTGCATCAGCATTTCCGCCAATATGGTCTTCTAAATCCACTAAAAGAAAGTTTTTGTGACCTGCTTTCTGTAATTTTCGAGCGGCACTTAGTCCAGCAATCCCTGTCCCCACAATCAAAATGGGTACTTCAATGATTTCTTCGCTTTGCTTTTCTTCGGCTTTTTGAGGACTTGATAAATTTCTTAATAAATGTCCTATTTGATGATTAGCTCCCAATATTCGCCCTTTAATGGTGGGTTTTATAGGATTTAAAATTGCTTTTGTTCCCCATGACAAACCAAAGAAAGCTCCCAATCCTGCCAAAGAACGGAGTAAGAATGTTTTACGTGTCAGCTTGTTTTTCATTGCACCTTTCCCCATTCTTCTTCAAAATAATGTACCAAAATCTGGTTATTCAATTTATTTGTTTCTGTCTGAACCGACTGCATATCTTTCGGAAAATACGCCATTTGTTTGAAAGAATCTTTGGTTAAAAATTTCAAGTCTGGCACATAAGTTTCGGCTACGTGAAATGCCGATTTGGAAGCTAAAACATAGCCCCATTCTCCAAATGAAGGCACATAACAATGATAAGGTTGCGTTAATAATCCGACTGATTGAAGCGTTTTATTAACACACCAAAACGATTTTGGAGCAACATACGGCGATGTTGATTGCACCACCAAAACAGCTTCATCACTCATTAATTTGCAAACTTCACGGTAAAAAGTATTGGTATATAGTTTTCCAACGGAGAAATTAGAAGGGTCTGGAAAGTCAATCACTACAAAATCAAATTGCTCATTGGTATTTCTTGCCCACTGAAAGGCATCAGTATTGATAACTTTTACTTTAGGATTAGTCAAAGAACCTTGATTTAGCGAAGTAAGTAGCGGATTTTTCTTGAATAAATCCGTCATGTAAGTATCCAAATCAACCAAAGTAATGTGTTGAATTTGAGAATATTTTAATAATTCACGCACCGCTAAACCATCTCCACCACCTAAAATCAGGACATTCTTAATAGCTTGTCGACTTGCCATTCCTGGGTGAACGAGTGCTTCATGGTAGCGGTATTCATCGGTTGAACTAAACTGTAAATTTCCGTTGAGAAATAGTTTTAATTCTCGTTTATTCCGAGTTAAAATAATACGTTGGTAATGGCTTGATTTCGCAAAAATAATCTTGTCCTGATACGCCATAGATTCCGACCACGACATAATTTTATCGGAAAGTATAAAGCCAATTACTAACAGAACCAACACCGACCAAGCGGATATTTTTAGGGCAATTTTATGCTTTAATTCATCCGAAAATTGATAACAGACAATTAAAGCAACGATGGTATTGAAAACGCCAAAGAAAAAAGAGGTGCGAATCAAACCCATGTAAGGCACAAAAAGCAAGGGAAAAAGTACAGACGCCAACAAAGCTCCTATGTAGTCAAAGGTGAAAACTTTAGAGACAATTTCTTTAAATTCAAACTTGCTTTTTTCTAATACTCGCATCAATAGGGGAATTTCTAAACCTACCAAAACACCCGTAAGACCGATGAGGAAATAAAGAATGATTCGGAAAGAAGCCACTTTATCGAATACCAAAAACAAAATTGAAGAACTTGTTCCACCCACTAAACCCACTAAGATTTCAATTTTCACGAACCAAGCCAATAGTTCTTTCTCAACGAACTTTGAGAAATAAGAACCAACGCCCATGGAAAATAAGTAAACCCCAATAATAGTTGAAAATTGCGTTACGGAGTCACCCAATAAATAACTGGCGAGCGTTCCCGCAATAAGCTCGTAGATAAGTCCACAAGTAGCAATGACAAAAACGGCGAATAATAGAAGTATGGGCATAATTATCCGTGAATAGCCGAGCTAATGATGATAGCAATGGCAATAATAAAAGCGGCAAAAATGATGGCAATAGCTGTATTATTTCTGTCCACCACCTGTTTATAGATATTCTCAGGCGTTATTTTTTCGATAATCACGAAAGAAATCACCAAAATACAAATACCGATAAATGAGAAAAGAATTGAGTCAACAACAGATTTTAGGTGAATGATATTTTCCATGTTTTTGTGGTAAAGGGTTTAAACGAATCCATAATGATTCGATTGTAAATATTTATTTATGATGAAATCCATTACTTGCACCTTGTGGCGACCATTTTTCAGGATGAGAATCCATGAAATAAAATAATCCTTGTCCATTATATCTACAATACCCATAGTAGAATAACATAAGAGCTACTACACCAATGTAAGTAATTTTTTCGGGTGCTTGCTTATTGATTTTCATAGTCAATTTTGATTAAAAAACGCCCAACCAAGAATCTTCTTCAAAAGGAGTATTGTCACTCGCTTGCCAACGACGATATTCAAAAGTTTTTTCTTGATAGTAGCTAATGATAGGATAAATACAGAGTAAAAGCAAAATAATGAAAAAACCACCATAAACCGCCACTCCTCGATTCACCTTCAACGTAAAATTGGACACTAAATTTGGATATGTGGTAGAAGGAGAAATTTCTAAATGATATAACCCTTCAGGTATTCTTTCAATCATAGAATCTGTTTCTTTACTACCTTCCGTCCAAGACTCACCACCTTCAATGCCTGAGTAGAACTCTACTCCCATCGACACATTATATTCGTCACCCGTTTTATCATTCACTAAAACAATATCTGTTTCGAGCCAATTATTATCAACGTTTGCTTCAAGCGTAAATTCTAAATTAGCATTCCCATTTTTTAATTGAAAACTTGGCGATATATAGACCTTTGAGCTGTCATAACCACTACCCACATCACGCATTTCACTAATTGTTTCGCTATAAAACTTCTTTTCAAATACTAATTCGCTTTTTGAAAAAAACACATGGATAAAGAACAATATTGCCACTGCAACAACGCTAATTTGCATTAACTCAGTAAACCAAACTCTTGGCTTATAAGGCTCTACAACGCCAATGCCAAACGACTCTGGCAAGGTTACTTTACCTTGCAAAGCCTCATCAAGCTCTTCTGTGGGAAGGTATTCTCCTTTGAACCAATGTTTTTTATCATCATCTTTTTCCGATGTTATTAAAAATGGAGGCAAAATGTATTCCTTCACCAAAGTCTTAGACACTTTGAGCAAGTTTATCGGAAACTCTCCATTGGCACTTTCTATACTTGCGTGGTAATCGCTAAACAAACGATAATATTCATGGTCGTAAACGGCTTCGTTGTCGTAAGGCTGCTCTTTAATGTGTTTTTTATCAACAATTTCTTCTAAGAAAATCCAATGCCCCTGATATTCAGTCAAAAAACGATAACCTACTTTGTCGTTATACAAATAATATTCTTGCCATGTGTAAGTATTTCCTTCTGCTTTTGTTAGCACTCCGACAACTTCAAAATTAATGCCTTTTAGTGCTAATTTAGTACCAACAGGAATGGTAGAATTACCATTTTGAAATTTATTCTTATGGACTTCATCCACCCGAAATTCACCATCATAAACGTTACTTTTTTGTATCACATGAAGAGTACCACATGATTTACACACCAAGTTTTTGGTCTCATCCTTCGTAATTCTCAGCAACGACAAACAACCACCACATTGATGGTCTTGGTCATAACTATAAAGTTGATTAGCGGTTAATCTCATGAGAAGCAATGACATTGGCGTTGAACAATTCTATGAGTTTATCGTAAATTCTGTGAGCTATTTGATTATTGACTTTCTGATAATTAGAAAGAAAAACATCAAAAGTTATACGCCCAAATTCTGGCCATGTATGAATGGAAATATGTGACTCTGTTAGACAAACCACTCCTGTAAAACCACCCGAAGGGAAATTATGATAAACCTCTCCAATTTTTGATAAACCTTCACTTTCAATTAGTTGGTTAAGCAGTATTTGGCAAGCTTTATAATCAGATAAAGCTGTGGTTTCTTTACTAAGACAGTCACAAATAAGGTGTAATCCTGATTGATACATTGGTAGATTTTTTGAAACAAAAATAGGTAAATTCTAATTGAACGCAAGAGAATTTAGAACAAACGGTTAAATAAGATGATAATAGTTTTCTATTAATTAAAAGTTAAAACTTCCTCAATCTGCTCAATTATCTTACTCTCTTCACAACAAATATCAATATCTACCGCCTTAATTGTTATTAATTTACCATCAGCAAATTTATCAGCAATGGTAAAAATATCTATTTCTGATGGCTTTTCTCCTACTTTTGGATAAATCAACAATACTTGGTCAATCTCTCGCCTGATAGAATAGGCGAGCATTTGGTACATATCAGTTTGTGAAATTCCCTTTTTGCTGTCTTTTTTATCTCGGATTTTATACTTGGTGTCAATCACCAATTGAGGATTTTGCAGGATAATGTCATTCTTTATCTGAAATACATTTTGCTCTGTCAAAAATCCTTTCCCCTGAGCATTGGGTTTTCTATCTTTAAAATGAGTCTCAATTATTCCGAAAACAAACTCTTCAAAAACTACCTCCATCGGCAGTAAAAGGCAGAAATTATTTTTATTGGCATCCGACTGACTAATACTTGACGACGACAAAAACATACGAGACATTTCTAAAACAATCGCCAAATCTTGATAAAGCGGATTGAGCTTGACTAAATCACAGTGGCTCTCTTGGCAATATTCGTCCGCCACATCATCCAATAAAAACAACAGACTATTCAGTTTTTGCTTACTTTTTTCATTATTTGTAAATGATAAAAGCATTCGAGAGACAAATTTCACAATCCGATTAAACTGATTATCGTATAAAAATGGCTCGTAAGTACAATGAAAGAACTGGTGCCTTCCTGTCAGTAAATTATGTTGTACATACTGCGGAATGGCCAACGAACCTCTTAAATAACTCGTTTCTTCGGTTATTTCTTGGTAAGATTGATACGGTTGGTTGGTCAATAATTCTTCTGTGTGATGTGCAAACAGAAAAATAAAAGCTTCTAACCAAGTATCAAATGATTGACGGTCGAGTGGTAATTCAGCAAATGGCAAATTAATTTTCTTCCCGTAACTTAACCAATAAAGTACCTTTGAGATAACTTGCTCTTGGTGCATATCTTGGCAAATCTTAGGATAAATATTAACCGTAAGCCCTTCAAACTGAATAAAACCAACATAGTTATTCGCTTTTATTTTATCTCCATCAAAGGTCAGGAAACGTTGTTTTTTCTTGTCTGAGCCATAGAAAGAATCTCGCTCATCTTCATCTAAACCGTACTGTTTTCTACTTTGCCAAACTTCATCGAGATAGATTTTAAAACGCTTGATTTTATCATCAGAAAAACCAGTACTCACCTCTTTACCGAATTCATAAATTGATTGTATCATTGAATGAACAGTTGATAAGCACTTGAAACAACAGTGTGAGAAAAACCAGCTTTGGCGATGGCTTTTTCTATTAAATCAACAACCACTTTATTATCCTTCGCATTATAAAAATATTCACTCAATAATGGAATAACTTTCTTATTCATGGTTTTCACAAAGTCTAACTCTTCACCATTTTTAGTCATAAAATAAGAATGCCCAATGGTGAAGTCTATTCCTTTTTTAGCAATAATTTGCTCATTTAGTGATTCAAAAAACGTTTGATAATTAGGGCTAACTTTCGATGAATCAGGATATAAAGCCGTAAAATCAAACCGTCTTCTCAAGGCAATATCCAACAAAGCAATTGATTTATCGGCAGTGTTCATTGTACCGATGATATAAAGGTTTTTAGGAACGGTAAACTTGGTGTGTCCATCTGGCAGCCTTACTTCCATTTCGTGGTCGTTACCCCAACGTTTATCTTCTTCAATTAAAGTAATTAACTCACCAAATACTCGTGAAATATTGGCTCTGTTAATTTCGTCAATGATGATTACGTAATTTTTGAGAGGAATAGCATTTACTTGCTTAGATTTTGTTCTTGCTAAAGCCTTTAGTCTCTCAATTAGTGGATAATAATAAACCCCTAAACCTTGTATATTATACTCTCTATTGCCTTCATAGAGGTCTTTAATCGTTTTAAGAGTTAAAGTATGATTTGTTCCGCCACCTTGTTTTTCAAAACCTAAATTTCTCTCATTTATAGTGATGAGTTTAAAGGAATGGTTATTTGATTTCATCTGAATGGTAATTGGCGTATTATCCTCAGCCAAAGGACGGATAAAATCATCAAAAACTTCATTGAATGTAGGTTCTACAACACTACCCTCTTCCGATGACTGCTTGAGATTTTCTAACGCTCTTTGGCATATTTTAAAAAATATACCTTCATGTCGATTGAAACTCAAACCATCGCCTTCGTTGAGGTCTGGCTTGATACCCATTACAAAATCTTCATAGCTATAATTTTGATGGAAAGTAATAAAATCAAGCTGACGGTCTTCACTTTTTGCTAACTCGTTTTTGAACCATTGCTTGGCAACGTCATAACCATCTTCTTCAAAAGCGGCATCACCTTTGATAGCTCTGTAAGCTAATTCTATGGTTGAATATGTTTTCCCTGTTCCTGGAGGGCCATATAAGATTTGGTTGAGAGGTGATTTAAAAGTGTTCTTTTTATCTTCGGTCGTTTCGTTCATGATACTAAATAGAGCTTGATGGTAATAGGTAAAATTAGAGTTTTCTGACTTATAATTAGTAATATCTGTGAGCGTCTTAATTACCAATGAATGGTCTGTTTTCCAAACACCTTTTTTCTTCCACTCAACATCACGACAATGCTTATAATACGTTCTTGAGTCATCAAAGTAGTAGTCTGACTGTACTATTCCCCAACCCAATATTTCGCTTTTCCCTCGCTTAACAATAATTGTATCACCAATTTGTATCTTACTTCTAAAGTCATCATTAGCAGAAGTATCATTACGTTTAGATTTAGTGGTATTTCCTATTTTCTGTAAATCTTGTTCTATGGCTTCTCGTCCATCATACTCAGTCAAATCACGTAACTCATCCCAACCTAAAGCCATAATTCCCTCTTGATAAAATTCATCCCAATGTACCGCCTTTTCTCCTGGGGCGTATAACCAGTATTGAGTTCGACTTGGTTGTGATTTATCAAGCATTTGATACATAATATCTTGGGCTAAAATTTTAAAATTCGGGTCTTTGTAACAATCGTTTGAGGCGATAATATCTTGAAAAAGCTCAATTAATTCTTCATCTTTTTTGATATAATTTCCAATTAAATCATCCACTAATTCAAGATAATGAACATATTTCTCGCCTTTTTTTCTACTTGGAATTCCTACTAAATCACAATATTTTTTATAATACGAATCTTTGTAGAAAGTGTATTTATCTGGATTGTGAAAAGTTAGGAAAGTGGCAGCCGTTCTTTCGTCGTGATGATGACCAAAATTTTCATATAATTCCCGATAAATAAGAGTGAGTTTGGACTCAAATGTTATTATTCGTTCAATAAGTGGAAGATTATCATCAAATAGATTTTCTAAGCAATCTCTATACTCAATGGGTTTTCCGTCAGCAAATTGTTTAATGACAGTTTTCCCTGTACGAAAAATCAGATTTGAATAGTCAATACTCTTGATTTCGGTCGCAAAATCAGAAGCATCTAAATCAGGACTGCCTTTAAACTTTTCCAGTAATTGCCATTTATAAAGTTCATCTTTCAAACGGTCTTTTCTTAGATGGGATTTGTAGGAAACTATTAATTTTTCTATTTCGGTGATATTCATTTTTGAGGTAAAGTGTGTATATACAATTTGGCGAAGGTCATACTTTTTATTTGTAAATCTGTGACTTTTTTATCGTGTGAAGGTAAAGTTATAGGTTTCAGTTTTATCCAAACAATAATATACAAAGGGGTAAATTATAAGGTCAAGACTTCCAATGTTCCTGAATATATTTTGTTGCTTCGCTCAATTTTAAGTCAATCGTTGAGGCTAATCGTCTAATATAAAAGGTTTCGTTTCCTGCATCATCTTTGATATAAACTGGCTCGGCTGATTTTTCTTTGATTTCAATTATACAAATTTGCTTGCCTTCGATTTCGGGAAAACTTACGGATAGATAGCGATGAAAACGACTTCCTATTGATTTACTTAAAAGATTATCGAAGTGTTTCTGAAATTCATCTAATTTATCGCCTTTCGAGAATGAATCAAAGTCGGGTTGTAGCCCCAAAATATTTTTGTTGTCTTCCACACCTATTATGAGAGTCCCTCCTTCTGAATTAAGATAAGCTGCTATGGTTTTTAGTACACTGTGTTCAATATGTTTTTCAGGTTTAAGGGTTCTAAGGTCATACCGTAGCGTACTTTTAAACTCTAATATATTGCTTTCACCTTGATTGATAAGCTCCATTACAAATTTATTGCTTGCTTTTAAGGCTACGTGTTCAGCAACAATCTTCTCAAATTCTTCAACAACCAAAGCCTTCTGCACATCGGTTACTAATGGAAATGTACTCAGAATATATTCAAGTTCTTCGCCCGAAATACCGTAGGTAAAGGCAACCATTGCATCAAGTTCGGCTCTTAGTTGGTTGCGTTCGGTGGCATCGGTAGCCCCGCTTGTGGGTGTCCAAGGATCGCCTGTTACTTCATCCCATAGCTCGGCAAACTCTTCGGTGGTGCAGATAAGTTTGGCGGCTCGCTCTACGATTTCGCTATAAAACTTATCGCCTGCTTGTATGCGTGGGATAGGAAGTTGGTTTAAGAAAAACAGATTTAGATTAGCTGTCACTCTTGTTCTCAAAATAAAATCGACAGTAAGAGAATTAAGTAAAGATGTCAATACAAGTAAATCACTCTTACTGAATGCCAACTCATTCAAACTTTCAACTGAATGTTTAAATGGGAAAATAACCGAAAGAGAATTTCCCAAAACACATTTTTTAGGAACTATTGTTGTGATAAGAGTTCTTGAATCTGTATTTCGTGCAATTTTTCTAATTACTAATCTATAAACCTCGTAATCATTTATAATTACTTTTTTTACTTCTTCAATCTGTTTTTTTGTTAAAATGCTATTCGCCTTATGTCTTTTATACTTCTTATCTGTAAATTCTTGATTTATTAGTCTTTCATTTATCCAATATCTCGGTTCATCAAATTGATGAAAAAAGTGATGTACCATCCCTCCTTCATACACAATTAGAGTATCTACATCGGTTTTAAACTTATCAGAATCACGAGTCATATTTATTTCTTCCCCATAAAGTTCTACATTCCACCCTGAAATATCTCCTGCCAGTAAAGGGAATTGAGATACTTTATGAGAGATAGAAACTTCTTGTTCATTTTTAAACTCAATAATTGAAAGACTATCAGGTGATAGTTTTTTAATCATTTCAACGTTTGGATATAAAGCACCATACTTTGGAAATAATGTTAAATCTTCAACATTTTGTCGCATGAAAGCAGTAGGAAAATTTACTGTTTTCCCTCCTTTCTCAAAACTTAAAACAATAAATTTGTAACTACGATGTACATTTTCAAATATTTCTTTACGGTTTTCAAAACAAAACAAACCTGTAATTTCGGTTTCTTCAAAGAGCATTTTACGAAGCTGTTTTGTGCCTAAATCAGTGTATATACCACTTGGGATTACGATACCACAATAGCCGTGTTCTTTTAATAAATTTATACTTTGTTCAAGAAATAAGCAATAAAGGTTAGGTTTATTACCAACTTGTTTTCCATTAACTTCAGAAATTTGATTTTTAAAATGATTGCTCTTTTTAAAATAAAGCCATTGATGAGGAAAATGGCTTGAATACTCAAGCCATGCTCGTTGTATTTCTTCATCTTTCATTAATTCCTCTTTCTGTTCCTCCCAATCTTCTATTCTAAGTTTTTTCTTTTGAATTTTATCGGCATATTTTTGAAAAAACTCCTTTTCATTAGTCTGAAAAACCTCCCAAGGCGGGTTGGCAATAATGGCATCGAAGCCATTTTTTTTTGAGAAAATCTCCGAAAATTCATACTCCCAATGAAAGGGTTCGAGAGCTTCAATGTCGGTAATGGTCAGCGGACGTTTGTTGGCTTTGCCTTCTTTGTTCTTTTTTGTATCCCACGTTACTTCTTCATAGCGTATGTTTAAGGCGTTAAATTCGTCGAGCAAAAGCTCGTTTAGTATGGCGTAGGCATCTTTTCGTTGTTGTTGTATGCTTTCACGCAATGCTTGTAAATCACTTATATTGAGCGTATTAGCATTTTTGTAAGCTCGTATTGCTACTTCTTTTTCGTTAATGAGTTGTTGGTAGCCTTTGGCTTTACTTTCGGCAAACATATCGGTCTGTACAACTGCCTTCCGAAATAAATCTGCTTTCTGAATTACTTTTCCCGATGCCGAAACATTGCTTACTACTTGGTGTTTTTCAAATCGGCTACTATCCACACGCATCAAACCCATGAGCGAGTTGCCAGCCATGATATTAAAATCAATGTTGGGTAGCGGTTCGAGGTCGTCAACGGTTTGAGCTGAAGCTACCAATGCCAAAAACAGGCGAAGTTTGGCAATTTCGGTAGCTTCCTCCATGATGTCAACACCATAAAGATTATTGGTAATGATTTGTTTTTTGATGTAATATTCAAGGCTTGGATGTTCGTCGTGCGTTTTTTTGAGCCAATCTATTAGGCTTTTATCACCCGAAAACTCAATTCTACCCATTATGGCAGCATATACATTGATAAGGGTTTTCATGGCAGCCACCAAAAATGCTCCCGACCCACAGGCAGGGTCAAGCAAAGAAAGGTCAGATAAAATACCCGTTTTATCATCAATCAGCCGTTTGATGGTTGGGGCATCAAGTTTTGTATAAAGGTCTGAAAGGCTTTCGTACTGAGGTGTTTGTAGCTTTTTTTGTAGGCTTTCGGGTACTGCTGCACTCAGTTTCTCGCCATTGAGTTTATCGAGAATGAGTTTATTAACGGTTTGTTCGCAGAGATATTCTGTAATTTCGGGACGAGTATAATACGCTCCAAACTCTTTTTGATTGATATATTTTTCAAAAATATACCCCAGCACATCGGGGTTAATTTCGTTGTCATTCTGCCCGATTGTATCATTCAACGACCAACTGAATGAATCGAACAAGGCAAAAAGGTTTTCAAAAGCTACATCAGGTATGCTTATATTTTCATATTTGAGTTCGATTTTATGTTTCAAGAAAAGTCCACCATTGAGATATTTTATTTTCCCGATTAGGCGTTTTGTTTCGGCATCACGTTGGTCTTCAGGCTTTGCAAAACCTTCAAAGAAAAGTTTTTGGAGGAAGATGGAATAAAAACCTTCGGCTACGCTCAGGTTTCGGGGAGTTTTAAGTTTTTCGGTGAGATAGTTATAATTAGCATTATCAATGAAGCCCTTTTTCTGTAAGAAGTAGATGAACATTAGGCGATTCAGAATGACTGAGGCGTACCAATGGCGGTCTTCATCGTTATCAATACCAGTGATTAGCTTAACAAAATCAACAAAAATTGATTCATATTTTTTATAGAAATCTTTCGTAACTCGTTCTACATCAAGTGCTTGCTTAAATTTATCGGCAACTTTAGCAATAGAAATTTGCCCGTCTTCATCAAATTCTGAGAGGTCGGTAAAAAGTCCAGCTAATTTAGGAATGAAAGAATCGCCCGCTTGCCCTTTCATGTAGAAATGGCTTCTGTTAATCTTTCGTACCGACGAACCGTTTTTATCTTGTATCTTCACCCAATGCCATAAAGATTGGCTTCGGTGATTATCTATAAAAATCAATAAATTTTCTCCTTTGATTTTCTGAACTGCATTAGCGATTTCAGTGCGAATTTTACTGTTTGGGATATTGCCATCGGGCATCGTGATTTCAAAAACAACCGCTCCCGAAAGTTCTGCAATAGGCTTTCTTGTAAAAATTATTTCTTTATAAGTTTCAAGCTGACTTGATTTAGTTACTGGGTTTGACCAGTTGAGTTCTTCAATGAAAAGTTCAGCAAAGTTGAATTCTTGTAGGTATTGTCGTGTTTTTTCAAGGTTGAGTTTGGCCATGGTTTTAGTATAATTTCAGCTATTTGATTTGTAAAAAGATTGTCGTGCCAGTGGAACGACAATTACGAATTGGTCAATTATTTAAGCCAATTTCAGCCCCATTGAACAAATAATTTGTGGGTCTTTCTGCTGCGTTTCTTCGTCAGAGATATTACAGAGCTTGTTTTCTTCTCTTAGCGAAACCACCAAGTTTACCAAATCATCGTCTTTGGCATGGGTTTTAAAATATCGGTTTAGCACTTCTTTGGCAGTTTCACGCAAAGGGAATCTGTAAATATCATCAATAGCACGCTCTAAACTTTCAGTAACAAATATTGTCCCTTTATTATGTTCAAAATATCGTTTTAAAGTATGATAAATTTTGTACCTAATGCCTGTATTTTTCCCCAGTTGTCCACCTGTATTTTTTTCCATTTCCTTGATTATCTCTAATCCCTGAGCAACTAAGTTGTGGTGGTTAGGGATTTTTTCAAGGTTTTTGGTTTCGGGTTCACAGGCAATAGCCTTCAAAATAGTCAATTGCGACTGAGTAATGGTTTCATTTTTATCGTTTAACCACGACATCACATCATTATCGTCAGGTGTGCGAGCATATACAATTACTCCGTTATCTTTCCCCCCAATACCATCAAACAAAGAGATATTTCGGTTAATCCCTTTTGTAGCATAAACCACTTCGGGCGTATCTGGAATAAACTTTAATAAGGTTGGGTCTTTCTCGGTGGCATTCTTCCAAATTTGGTAGGCAAAAGAAGCTAAATCTACTTCGCCATCATCTTCTTCATCTAAAATCCCTGATTTCTCATTATACAGATTTGTCAATTCAGTTCGCATTACTTGATTATCAAAAAACAGTTCGTCCGAACCTATCACTTCATCACTTTCTTCCAAACGGTTTTGAAGGCGGCTTCTAAGTCGGATAATTCGCTCAATTCCATCTTCGGGGAGAAAGGAATAGCAATAGATTTTTTCAGATTTTTGCCCAATTCTATCTACACGTCCTGCACGCTGAATGAGTCGAATGATAGCCCAAGGCAAATCATAATTAAGAATAATATGGGCATCTTGCAAGTTTTGTCCTTCTGATAATACATCAGTTGTTACCAATATTCTTAATTCGTTTTTAACATTTTTAATATGATTACTTTCAGGACTAAATCTCTGAGCAAAATCGGTTGGATTCTCAACATCACCAGTCACACATCCAACATTTTTAAGACCTTGACGTGTTAAGTGTTTGTTCAAATAAATAGCAGTATCAGCAAACTGAGTAAAAATCAGTATTTTTTCGTTTTTATGTTTCGTTGCACATAATTCGTAAAGGGCGTTTAGCTGACGGTCTTCAGAAGGGTTTAAATTTTTTCCAAGTTCCAAAATACTTAAAAGACTAATACTGTCGTCTGAAAGTGCCTTCTTTAATTGTGCTGAGAATAAATGACTTCCGACCCAATCAAATCGTTTATGAAATTTTGTTTCAAATAAGTTATAAATTTTTGCTGCTCTTTGCATATACTCTTTATCATCAAGCAAAAGGTCTATTTCTTCATCTTGTGTATTGCCAAAAAGTATAATTTCCGTACCGTCATTATCAGATTCTTCCAAATAAGCATCAAGCATATTAGCATCTTGTTTACCAATAGGGAAAGGCAAATTGTTTTCGATGGCATATAAAAATATATAATTACGAAGCACATGGCGACTTATCGAAAGTAAAAATGAATACCCACTACTTTCGAGCCTTTTAAAGAGATTCGTTCGTGCAAATCCTTTTAATCTTGCCCCTGCACGACCTAAATTTGATTGAATTGCCAATTCTTCGGATGTAGGAAATATTTTTGGATTTTGTTCGGTATATTGTACTGTGCCTAAACCATACCTTGGCAAATTTAAATTATTTATAATATTGACAACATTTTCAGAGTATAACTTAGCATATAAATCATTGGGGTTATTTGGAGAAAAATCATACTCTACTTTTTTTGCAAATCGGTCAGGGAAGTATGAACGTCTGCCATCTGAAAAAGTAAGGTATTGACGATTATTCGTTGGGTCGGTTTGAGTATAGTGTTTTTTGATAAAACTTCGAGTACGCCTCACCAAGTATAAACGCATCAATTCTCGCCAATCTTCAATGAAAGAGCTTTTTTCAAAGGCGGCTATACTTCCAATACCTGTTTGATATTTTGATACAAACTGCATTCGTCCACCTATACTGCTGATAAATTGTTCGGGCGTTATGCCTAAATCTTTATCGTCAGGAATAAATAAGCGTAATTGATTAGATAAATCAATGAAAGTTTTATTATAAGGCGTTGCAGAAAGCAAGATTACCTTTGAATCATTGAGTTGGATATATTCTTGAATTACTTTATATCGTTTTCCTTCACGGTTACGTAAGTTATGACTCTCGTCAATCAACACAATACGATACCTACGCATTTTGGGTAATTCAGTTTGTGCTTGGGTAATAGAAATAATTTTGGCTCTTAACTGATAGCGGTGTACATAATCGTCCCACATTCCCATCAAGTTTTTGGGGCATATTATAAGCGTTTCAAGAAGATAGTCTTCTTCAAACATTTTTACTAAGGCTGTTCCAGTAATTGTTTTTCCTAAACCAACTACATCTCCAATAATCACTCCGCCACGTTTATTTAGATGCCTTGCGGCTACTTGAACAGCTTTTTGTTGAAAATCAAGCAGTTCTTTTTGAAAAACCTTTGGTAATTGAAATTCAGCCAAACCAGCACGAGCTTCTCTTGAAAGATGATAGGCAATCTTGATATATATTTGATACGGTGTATAATGACTTGAAGCCCAAGAAGTATCTATAATTTCGGCAAGCTCAGTGGAAATATCAATACAAAATTTATCATTCCATCGTTCTTCAAACCAAGTTACCAATTTTTGATTTGCATCTTTTTCTTGAATATCAACGTTAAGTTCACCTTGATTTGCTAAACCTGCAAGTGTCAGGTTACTACTACCCAAAAAACTATTAACAGGATTCACTTTATCATGTCGAAATAGCAGATAAAGTTTTGCGTGAAGTGGATAACGCAAAAATAATTTGACGACTACTTTTTTAGATTTAAGTTGTTTTGATAATCTTCTTAGCCCTTGTTCGTCCTCTTCGGTTGGAATACCAACCATTAATTGTTCCTTAAACTCCTTGGCTAAACGTTTTTTGAGAAGAATTGCCGTTTGTGTATCAATGGTATTTTGTTCAACCTTATTAAAATAATCACGTATTACATTTTCTGGAGCTTTGTGCATTCCAACTAATAAACGGCACTGATTATCTTCATCACCATTCCATTTTTCAACTTGGTTTGCTACTTTTTTCCAACCTCTTAAGTTAAAATATCCTACACAAAAATCGGCTCTGTGCGAAACTTCTAAAACCTCACTAAGTCCTTGTATTAAATGTTCTTTTATATTATCGTAAATGGTAGGCATTAATAAGATTTTAATGTAAATGAAAACTCATGAAAATATCTATGTTCAAATATAGGTAAAACCCATGAAAGAACGTAAATAGTAAAACAAAAAACCAAACCTGTTATACAGATTTGGCTTTTTGTTTTACCGTTTATTCAGCGTTCTAAACGCATCGTACACGATTACACATCACTTTACAATTGTAAACAATCTCTGAGTAACTTTTACACGTTTAGCAATTTCTTTCACTACTGTTCGGCTACCATCTGGTGAAACCTCAATCAAAAAACCATTTTCCGCAATCATTACTTTATGACCCAAAGATAAGGTTCTCCAGTAAGCTTGTTGCAGAGCCATCTCTGCCAAAATTGGAATTTGTTGTTCTAAAAAATCAAGTTCTTGTTCGGAGTTCATAGTTCAATTCTGTTCTGTTTTTGAAGGGTGAGTAAAGATAAAAATCTCCTTTCACATTCAAAACAAAAACCAATTCTGTAAAACAGGATTGGCTTGTTACACTTCGTTATACAGCGTTATACGCCGTATAACGAAGTGTAACGGGGTATAACAAGGTATAACAGCGTTATTCATAGATAGTCCAACCCAATCCTTCGGTATAAATAGCCTTTCGCTCTTCCTTCTTTTTATTGATATATTGAATATCCCACTTGGCTTTATCTTTGATGAGAAGGATACATTCCACCTTTCGCTCAGTGGATTCTGTCAATAACTTTGGTTCAGGTTTGATACCGTCTTCAAGTTCATCTGTTGTCACCTCTGGATTCACTTTTCCATTTACCTTAGCAATCACTTTTCTGAAACCATCCACCAAAGCATCTCTAAAATAGAGTATCAAGCCAAAGCCAACAATTACGCAAAACAAGCCCATTGTTTTCCAAATTGAAGAGGATTTAGGCATTTCCGAAAACGGATAATAATTGGGTCTCGGGTTACCTACACTATTCCCCGAAACAGGAAGATTTAGATTAAAAACGCCAAACGGGTCTTTTGTATAAAAATTATTAGACATGATAATATGGTTGTTGAAATTGGTTAGGGACAATAACTTCGTGATAATAGTGGTTAGTTAGACATGTAACAATGTCTGGCAAATCTCTAATATTCCGATTGGTTCGATTTAGTATGTTAAATATTCCTTTCAATAATGGAGTTTCATACAGTTCAAGTCTTGCATTTAAAAGATTTATCTCATGATTATCATTCGCAATTGATTGTTCTCTCAACTGTTGCCGATAGCCATTCAAGGCAACGTCAATTTGTCTTTGAATATGTTCTTGGCTGAGTTTGTTGGTTGTCTCGGTGGCTTCTTGCCAAAGCGTTTTAGATTCTTTACTGAGACTTTCAACTAATTGAGCATTTTCCTCCTTTAGTTGAATGACTTTAATTTGAGCATCTTGTAAAGCTTTTTTAAGCTCGGTTAAATTTTCACGCAAAGCTAAAATCTCGCTATTTTCCTCTGGCGGTTCATTTAACTTGCTCCAATTTGTTTCCAGAATAAGAAGAACATACTCCGACATCGACAATTCTCGCTTATCGGCCTCATCCATTAGTTTTTTCTTTACATCCAACGTCGTCCTGACGTTAATGTTTGTACTTAAATTTACATTACTCACAAATTATATTGTTTTAAATTGCTATATTACAGAGTATTACATTGTATAACCTCGTAAAACTTAACGCAAGATTACAGTAAAACCAATTAAGCTTTTGGACAATGTGAACAATGTGGATTATATGAATTAATGATAGTAAAACACAAAAAAAGCCCACCATCATTGGCGAGCGTTTTTTGTGAAAGAATAATCCGTGCTAAATTAAAGCTTTGTGAATATCTTCAACTTTCAAACCATATGTTTCTGCGAGGTCTTCGGTTCTAACTTTCCCCCCTTTGAGTTTGTTGGAATATGGACAATCGGCTTTAATATCTTTGATAATTCTATATGCTTCAGTTCGGCAAACGTTTAATACTTTCTGAACATCTTCTACTCTTAAAATTAGTTGGCCCATATATCCATAAAATTGCATTATAACAAGTTGATAGTTAGACTAATACATTTTGTAATTCAATTTTTGAAGCGTGTTTTTTTACAACACAACAACACGAAGTTAAAATATTGAAAATCAAATACTTAACCCATTTTCCGTGTTGTAAACGTGTTGTAAACCGTTACAACGCCTACAACACGAAAAACCATTTTACAACATTACAACGCATTTACAACACGTTTACAACACAATAATTAATAAAAAAAATAATAATACATTGATAATCAGACTATTAAGCTTCGTGTTGTAATGTTGTAAAAAAGTGCTTAAAAAAAATGAAATTTTTCAAATGCTTTCTCTCTGAGTTCTATTCTTCAAATCCAGTGAAAATTTGGAACAATAAATATCATACTTCAATGATAATGAATTAGTTACAGCATTTTTCATCTTATCTTCATGGTCGTTATCCTCACCTCTAAAACGGATGGTTTTAACAACTTCCTTCATTTCTCGTGGCTCTTCCATACGTAGCACCTCTTGAATGATAGAATCCTTGTCGGGTGAATCCGTATAGTGAACATTACGATAACGTTGCTTAAAAATAGGATAAATCGAAGGCATACGTAAGTACAAATACTCTCCATCAAGACGAAAATGCACGCCTTCATGGATTTGGTAAGTCTCGTAAAGCATTTGTAAAATCTCAAAAAATTCAGCTAATACAGAAGTTTCATTTTGTATTTGAAACTGCTTTCTTATGGTCGCCACGCCCATTTCTACAAAATCATCTAAAATATCTTCTTCATCTATTGACTCACAAATGGCGATTTTGCCGTTACATTGCAAAATATAGGCACAAGTTAATGTTTGCACCATATTACTAAACAGACGCTCTGGTATAGATTCGCTTTTGAACTCTATACTTATACGTTCAGATAATTCTCTAAAAGCCCTATTATAATTCGCCAAGATTAACGACCGATTTTTAAGCAACTCAACTGTGATACAACCCAAACCAAAAGCCTCCAATTCTTTCAGCTTGTCGTAGCCTTCTTTTTGCTCTTTAGTCTTCTTTTTATCCTCAACCTGAACCAAGAGGCAACGAGAAAAGAATATATCATTAGTAGGAATAAAATTACTGGTCAGAGCCAAAGCGGAATGAATCTCAATACTATCCGTTTCGGTATTGCTTTTACTTGAATCAGGAGTTTTATGATAACCAGCGTTGTCGTAAGCAGCTTGTAAAAGTCCTTCGTGTTCAAAGCCGTTAAAAAACTCATCCATCCAAATCATACCATTGGTGGCTTGACTCATTAATTTGACCAGGGCCGCTTCGGTATTCTTAGTTTTTAGATTAATTTCCTCTGGCTGGAAACCAAATAAACAAGTCAGATTACGAACAATACTACTCTTACCAGTACCCGCACCTCCTTTCAAATACAAAATTGGCGATGAGCCTTTATGAGCCACCACAATATCTCTGAATAGTGACATAATATAAAAACAAACGGGAACAAAAGTTTTGTCTAAAGTATGGGCTTGGACGTAAACTGCAAACCATTGATTAAAGGTTATTTCACTATCTGTCAGCATAAAACGTCTCTTCATCTTGGTATTCGCCAATGGCATTGAAAGGCAATACTCAAGGCTTTGAATAATACCAAACTCATCTGGTTCTACTACAAGACCATCAGAAGTCAATGCACGGTTAGAAAAGAAATAAGTGCTTGAATCTCTGTGGAATCCAAAACGAGTTATTTTCGTTGCCGTGCCAAATTTGGTCTTAAATAACAATGAATGAAGCTCAGAAATATGGTTATCATTTACCTTGAAACTCAAACGTTTAGAAGCTAAGATAGTTTTCATTTTCTTAGCGGAACAAAAATCTTCATGAGCAATTTCAATAAAAATAGGCTCTCGATTCGCTACCTTCAATTCGATAATCCAAGTGTACTGTTCATTCTCATCATCGGTAAAGTATTTAATAAAAATATGGAAGTTATCAGCCACTACCTCCCAGTTATTACGTGTTTTAATCCAAATTGAGGTATCTTTTCTATATTGAACAGAATTATTTTTAAGGATAAATTCATTACTATTACTCTCTTGACTACTGGTTTCAGAATGGCTATCTGAACCTTTACCGTTTACAATATACGCTGAATCCAAGATGTCTGGCCTTACTCCTTCCTCAATTGCATCAGCTATATCATAACCTCCTTCTCTTATGTGAGGAAATAAATCAACAACTTGAAAATTTATTTGATAGCTTTTAAGTTTTTTGATGCTTGAATTATCTCGACCAGCCATATCAGCATCACAAAGCCAAATCACTTTTCTTCCGAATAATACAGAGATTTTCTTATCCGTAAGACCATCTTTAGCTCCACAAGAAACCCAATCAAACTCTGGATAATAAAAGGATGCAATCACTTTGGTCTTTTCTGACTCTACCACAACCACAGTCTTTGTCTTTGTAGGGTCTAATAAATTTTCTCCGTAAAGACACATTCCGTATTTAATCTTGCCATCTTTGGGTGGACTCATAGAATAAGCATTAACAGAATTTTTCCCTTTGACTCTATGTCCATCGACATCATACGAGAACCATTTAGCGTTCACGATTCTATTCTCAATATTCCTAAGAATAAAAACCGTTTTCCCTCGATTATCAGTTGCAACACCGTGCTTTTCAAAATGCTCCTGGGGAATTCCACGGGCCATCCAAAATTGATGTAAATTACTTGAGCTATTCTGTTCCCACTTTTCAAATTTAGCAATCCATTCTTCATTTGGAAAAATAACTACTTGATTATCAGCGTTTTCAAAAACTATATTATTAGTTTTAATATTCTGAGATAACGTTGGTACTTTATGATAGCCACAACTGTTAACACGCTCACATTTTCCATATATATTACTCATCCTATTTCCTAAATAATCTTCATAAAAGCGAAATTGGTCTTTATGACCACAATTTGGACAAACACCTTTTTTCTTTGGGTGCTTCTCGAATCTAAAAGGATAATCAGACATATTTTAATAAAGGAATAAATGTTGAAAAATTAAATAGCAGGAACAACTTCGATGTGAGAGAATTACGGAAATGACTAAGCCAAAATGTGAGTGAACTCTTACAATTTGGGCAATACAAAGCAAACCCCACCCGAAGGTGGAGTTTGGAAATTTGCAGGTTTTTCATACCTTTGTTTTGAAATTTAGGTTTGGCTAAGGCTGACCGACGAACCGATGTGCGGGAACACATCGGTTTTTTTATGCCCAAGCCCCACTTGGTGAAAAATTGATTAAGAAATAATAATGTTTTTGATTACCGATTTCGGCTAATTTGAGATTTGAAAATTTGGTTTAACTGGCTTTCCGCTACATAAATCTTGCGACTCTCAGGAGAAAGTCGAAGCGGAGTAAGTAAGCCTGTGTTGAAAAATTTTTCTAAGGTGTTTCGAGCAATTCCATAGTTCTGGCAAACCTCTTTTGGTTGTAGTAGCTTTCCAATAGATTGCTCTGTTGAAGCATGAACATCAAGTCTTCGCTTGATTTCGGCTAATTCAGCAAGGATGATTTGCTGAAAATTTGGGTCTTGTGGGGACAAGGATAATGATTTCATTTATATTGATGTCATTTGATGTTTATTGACACACAATATTAATAATAGATGTTTGTTTAAACTAAACATTTAAGAAAAATTATATAATTTTTCTTAAATGTAATAACTTCTCTATGTCATAAAGAATCGAAGATGCCGTTTTTCTTTCAAATCTAAACTTTTGAAGAAAAACCTCTCTAAAATCTCCATCTATAAAATCTAAGATTGTTGCTCCTAATCTGGAATACTTACACATGGTATCTTTAGCCAATATCTCATAATAAATACTGAAATTCCATATTTCGGAAGAATAATGACTTCTTATTACACTATATTTCTGATTTCGCCTTTCTAAGAATGTAAGTAACTTCAACGGTTCTAATCTCATTTGGGTAGAATTCAAAATGTCAATGAATGAATTGATGTATTCTGAATGCAATAGCTCTACTCTTGAAACGGCTGAAGTTTCAGCATCACTCTTTTCAATCTTTTTAATGAAACTCAAAATCTCATCATATAGTAATGAATCTATATACTTATCAATGTGATTATCAGAATAAACAAAACCATTAATAACGTTTTTCTCTTCAAAATACTTAAAAATAAGACTATCAAATACTCGTTTATCTCTTTGTAACTCTTCTTTTCTTAAATGATACTCTTGCCCAAAACTTTGTAATGAATATTGATATAATCTTTCAATATGAAAGGTTATAAATTTGATTTCTCTATTTGTTATTTCTACAAAGTCTACATCATGTTGTTTCTCAATAAACTCTTCCTCTGACAAAAATAATCGAGTCGCACTTCTTACTGTTGTTGTTTTCCTATTAAAGGTAATTTGCACATATAATGGAAAAGTAGAGGCATTTGTATAACCTATTGCGTCATACTCTCCATCATAAACATGAACCAAGTTTTGTTTGATTTTGAAATTTAGATAATGTTTCACAGAAACCTTCTTTCCCATAGCAGTATTACTATTACTGTTTTTACCGTAAAGTCTATACATACTATCCCTTTCAATGATTTCAGGAATTTCAAGTTTAATATTTGTCTCAAATTTATCTTGAGGATAACTACTCATCATTGCTTCCATAAATTTTTCATTGCTTTCTTAGTACCATCACCAGTAACATGAAGATATTTTGAGGTTATTCTAATGTTACCGTGCTGCAACTCCGCCTGTATTATTGTAAGTGGTAAGTTTAGATTGATTAACTGTGTGGCAAAAGTGTCACGAGCATCTTTAAAACACAGAGGCTTGGCTATCCTTGCCTTTGTTGATAATGTTTTAAGAATAATGTTAACTTTAGGATTAGTCAAACCTTTGAAAAGTGTCTTTGTATTATCATCTGGAATATACTTATCAACAATTTTTCTCGGTTTGCCATAGAATAGAATATCTAAAAACTTAACTCCATGCTTCAAGGTTTTATTAGCTTGATAATTTAATACCATTCCATCAGGACTATCATAAAAGTTCATTTTTCGTAGCTTATAAATATCATTAAATCTTAGACCTGTATAAATCCCAAACAAGAACATATCTCTAACCCTTTCTTGAATTGTATTGGACTCTTCAAAAACAAGATTTTCTAAACGCTCTATCTCATCACTCGTCAGAAACTGACTTCTTGCCTCAACTTTCTTTACCTTGAAAAACAAATATGGATTAGCTTTCTGCTCTATCAAATCGTCCTTAATAGCCCGTAAAATATATTTCTTAATATGTTTGTGGTGATTAGCAATTGTATTAGCGTGTAATTTTTTGCTATGCAGGAAAAAATCAAACCCCTCTATTAATGAATAGTTAATTTCCGAAAAGGAGACATTAGGTCTAAACTCATTAAATACCTTTAATGTATGCAGCCTTTTGCCCCAAGATGCTTGTCTTAAAGACTTTTCAGCAAGATGCTGATTAACCATAAAGTGTACAAAAGAAGTCTCTTTGATTTTTTCAGTTGAAGGCAACTCAAGCACTTCTCCAAATCTGTCAAAGTGTTTTAATTCAAAACTGCCAAAACGCTTTCTATAATCAAATTCAAAATCTGAGAGTTCTTGTTTAATGGAATTTACTTTGCGGAGAAGAATAGGGCTTTTAGGAACGTTTTTAGACTCGTTCCATTCTGAGGGTTTTACATAAATCCCTGTGGAGTAAAATTTATTTAAACCGTTGAGATACATTCTAATTTGGATTAGAGCTTCACCATTAGAATTAAGGCTTTTCTTACGATTAAAAATAAATTCGTAACGTACATATAAAGATTTCATACTTGCTTATTGGATTAATTGTTAAGATTATTCCACAAACATATAATTCATCTGGCATAATAATACGGTACAAAAACAGGTACTAAATGTAATGATACCTATTGATTTTAAACGATATTCAAAGCACTTTTTTTGTACTTTCCAAAAACCCGTATAAACGAATAAAGCACTGAAAATCAGTGCTTTATCTTAATAATTGGCGGTCTGGACGGGACTCGAACCCGCGACCCCATGCGTGACAGGCATGTATTCTAACCAACTGAACTACCAAACCTTTTACTTTATCTTCTAAACAAATTAATTTTGACTTTAAAATCATTTCGTTTTCGTTGATTGTGATGCAAAATTAGTCGAAATTTCTGACAATGCAATACCTTTGTGAAAAAAAAACGAAAAAAAATTATGTCAAAACCTCTTCAGAGCGAATATCCGCAGAATATTTATTTCTCTTACTACATAGAACAAGTTGAAAATCAAAATGTTATTAAAGCACTTACGTTACAAAAAGATGTTGTAAAAAATTTGTATAAAAATTTGTCTGAAGCACAAAAAAACTTCAAATATGCTGAAGGAAAGTGGTCGCCGAAAGAAATTTTGGGTCATTAGACAGATACGGAAAGAATTTTTGGGTACCGTGCGTTGTGTATAGCACGGGGAGAAAAACAGTCTTTGCCGCCTTTTGATGAAAATGATTATGCTAATGCAGCACAATTTTCATCTCAAAATTTTGAATCTTTGTTGGAGCAGTATCGTTTGGTTCGTGAAGGGTCAATTGCGTTGTTCTCTACTTTCTCGGATGAGATTGCTTCTCAAATTGGATTTGCTAATAATAATCCTGTTTCTGTTCGTGCTTTGGTGACGATGATTGCGGGACATGAATTACATCATTTGAAAGTGTTAAAAGAAAAATATAATATTGGTTAATCTACGATTTTGGAAAATCGTTGCACATTTTATGAAATTTTATAAATATCAAGGTACAGGTAATGATTTTGTGGTTATTGATGACCGTGATGAAACATTTCCTGTTTCTCAAAAATTAATTGCAGATTTGTGTCACCGTCGTTTTGGCGTTGGGGCAGATGGACTTATGCTTTTGCAAAATGCTGAGGGTTATGATTTCAGAATGGTATATTTCAATTCTGACGGAACGGAAGGTTCAATGTGTGGAAATGGTGGTCGTTGTTTGGTTCGTTTTGCTCATGATTTGGGCGTTATTGGCAACTCTACCACTTTTATTGCAACTGATGGTGAACACGAAGCGAAGATTACACCAGAGGTTATTTCGTTGAAAATGATTGATGTCAATTCGATGGAAAAAACAGAGTCGTATGATTTTATGAATACTGGCTCTCCTCATTATGTAGAATACGTTGAAAATTTGGAAGATTTTGATGTGTTTGCCAAAGGAAAAGCGGTTCGATACGGAGAACCATTTGTGAGTAAAGGTGGAACTAATGTTAATTTTGTAGAGGTTGTAAGTGATAATAAGTTGAACGTTCGCACGTATGAACGTGGTGTAGAGGATGAAACTTATGCTTGCGGAACGGGTGTAACGGCTTGTGCATTGTCGGCAAATTCGAGATTGGGTTTTGATAAATTTGTGGATATAAAAGTTGTAGGCGGTAATCTTCGCATTGAGTTTAATCGTACAGAAAACGGCTATGATAATATTTATCTAATTGGTCCTGCCGTAAAAGTTTTTGAAGGAAATATCTAAAATAGTGATGGGTTATGAGTAATAAGTTGTGAGTGTTATTCATGAACATAACTTATCATTCATAACTCATCGATTATAACTCATCACTAAAAATATGACAATTACCGTTGTTGGACTTGGACTCATTGGTGGCTCAATGGCTCTCAGTCTGAAAGAAAATAATTTTGCTGATAAAATAATTGGGGTTGATAACAATGCTTTGCATACTGAAAAAGCCCTTATTTTGGGTTTAGTTGACGTTATCTCCACTTTGGATGAAGCCATTAGTCAATCTGATATTATTATCATGGCTACACCTGTGGATACGCTAATCTCTTTGCTCCCGAAGGTGTTGGATGTAATTTCTCCAAACCATGTAGTTATTGAGGTTGGGTCAACAAAAAAACCTGTTATTGATGCGGTAAAGTCTCACCCAAATCGTCAAAATTTTGTGGCAACTCACCCGATGGCTGGAACAGAATTTTCGGGTCCAGATGCGGCTATTAGGAATTTATTTGACCACAAGAACTGTGTGCTTTGTGATGTGGAAGATTCTAAGCCTGAGTTGGTTGAACTCATTAAAAAAATGTACGAAGAAGGCTTAAAAATGCGGGTTACGTATTTGGACTCAACGGCACACGATATTCATACGGCTTATATTTCGCATATTTCGCATATTTGCTCGTTTGCTCTTGCTTCAACGGTTTTGGCAAAGGAAAAAGACGAAGAAAGTATTTTTAATTTGGCAAGTTCTGGTTTTGAATCGACGGTTCGTTTGGCAAAATCAAATCCAGAAACATGGATTCCCATTTTCCGTCAAAATCAAGAAAATATCATTGATGTTTTAGACGAATACATCACTACCTTACTGAAATTCAAGGGGTTGATGATTTCCGACAGTTACGACAAATTCAAAGACTATCTCACTCAAGCTAATGATATTAAGCGTATTTTGAATAAATAAACGGAATAATCTACTATTTGTCGCAAGACAAAATTAGACCACGGATAGAACAGATTTACACTGATTTTTCTTTAAATTTATCCGTGTAAATCCGTTGAATCAGTACAATCTGTGGGCTAATTTTATTCTGCGACAAATTGTAGATAGTTCCGTAAATAAATATGGATAAGTTATTTCAAGAGAATCAATAATTGATTGCATTCTTTTAATCTCTTTTAGCGTCAATGACTCCAAACTCATTGACGCTTTTTCATGTAATCTATCGAAGAACAATGGGTTATCAACTTTCTTTCAAGTAGAAAATGCCACATTTAATCTTTAAAAGATACAATAAATATTTCTTTATTATTTCCAAAATATTGTATTTTTGAATCATCATCATTAAAAAAAGCCCTTCTATTCGCCTGCCAATCAATTATTTACAATTTCTTCACGACTCGTTAAACCATCATTCCTTATTATAGTCTAAGCATTAAACTCTTTATATTCAACTTCCGAAAATCATTTTATGGCACTGATTGACGCTTTTACGCAAAATCTCACGGCTCGTCAAGTAACGCATTTATTGCGTAGAGCTTCCTTCGGAGCAACTCCTGCCCAAGTAAAAGAATTTACTGGCAAAAAAGCCGATTTTATCGTTCAAAAATTACTGGCAAATCAAGCTACTCCTCCCGACCCAACTGACGAGAATCAAAAAACTTTTCATGATTTAGTTTGGGGTGGAACTGGTACAAACGATACCGAACGTAATGCTTTTGATGGAACCCGACGGGGGCGACTCAAATTGTGGTGGATTGGATTAATGGTTACACAGCCTGTTTCTTTATTAGAAAAAACGACTTTGTTTTGGCAAAATCACTTTGTTTCAACCTCGACTGACATTTCGGATGTGCGTTATTTGTACCGTCAAAATCAATTACTTCGCAAATATGCTTTTGGGAATTTCAGAGAATTTGTCATAGAAATTACTAAAGACCCAGCTATGCTTCAATACTTGGATGGAACAATTAATGTTGTCGGGAAACCCAATGAAAATTATGCTCGTGAGTTAATGGAATTATTCACGATTGGACAAGGAAATTATAATGAGGACGATGTAAAAGCGGCGGCAAGAGTGCTAACAGGTTGGCGTTCATTAAATTATAGAAATATCAGTTCTACTTACATAGGGTCAGAATTTCGTTCAACTTCTCATGATACAGCCGATAAAGTCTTTTCAGATGCTTATCAAAAAAGAATAATTAAAGGAAAATCTGGACTTAGTGCAGGCGAAGAGGAACTGAAAGAATTAATTGACATGATTTTGGCTCAGCCAGAAACGGCTCGGTTCATGGTTCGTAAATTTTATCGTTGGTTCGTTCAAGCTGATATTTCAACTCAAATTGAAAAAGATTTTATAGAACCTTTAGCGGCTATTTTTAGAAAAAATTATGATATAAAAATTACACTACAAACATTGTTTAATAGTCAGCATTTTTTTGATGAGGCTTTGTACGGCTCACAGATAAAATCTCCTGCTGATTTAGTTGTAGGTACGCTTAGAAGTTTCAATTATCAACTCCCCGACCCTATAAAAGAGCGTACAAAGTACGATGCCGCTACCAATTATTTTAACGGACGTTTGAGAGAACAACAAATGGACATCATTGACCAACCTTCTGTTTTTGGTTGGAGACCATATTATGATACAGATTTTTATGAAATTTGGATAAACTCTACTACCCTTGCCTTGAGAGGAGCGTGGACGGATTATGTAGTTAAAGGTGCTGCAGCAACGGCGGTTGACATTAATACTTTGGGACTTCCTTTGTTGACTTCTGACCCAAAAGACCCTTACAAAATGGTTAGAGAATTAACAGATGCCCTATTTTCTTTTCCATTGACCGACGACCAAGTGAAATATTTGGTAGAACAACCACTCATGGCAGGAGCACCTTATTACGAATGGGTAACAATTTGGGATGAATACACAAATGCACCAACTAATAATACTAAGAAAAATAACGCCAAAACTCGTTTAGACCGATTGGTAACATTTATTCTTAGATTAGCTGAATTCCAAATGGGATAAGTTGATTATGGTTTTTATCAAAATCATAATCAACTTATCTTTTGAATTTTCTCAATCCATTAAAGTCCAAATTAACATGAAACGTAGAGATTTTATACAATATACTTCAGCATCTTTCTTTTTGCCTTTAATTCTTGATGGATTCGGAGCAAAAGCACATACGCAAGCAACCACGCCGTTTATGCAAGCCATGTTGGATGCTGCTGAGACCAACGATAATATTTTAGTTGTCATTCAATTATCAGGTGGAAACGATGGACTAAACATGGTGTTACCCATCGACCAATATGGAGTGTATTCTTCTCCGACGGTAAGAGGAAATATTGCCATTAGCGAGAGTAAAATTTTAAAACTTAAGGGGACAGAACAAACAGGATTGCACCCTTCTATGACAGGCTTGCAAAGGCTTTATAACGAAGGGAAATTATCCATTGTTCATTCGGCGGGGTATCCTAATCCAAATTTTTCACACTTCAGAGCCAGTGATATTTGGTTTACAGCCGTTGACTCAGACAAACTCTCAACTTCAGGATGGTTGGGCAGGTATGTTTCTGACCGCTATCCTGGTTTTCCCGATAATTACCCAAGCACAACCAACCCTGACCCATTGGCGATTCAGATTTCGTCCATTTCGGCAACGGTTTTTAATACATCATCCATAACCTCAGCCATTGCCCTTCAAGACCCCGATGCTTTTGCAAGAATTGTAGGCGACAAACCCAATATTAGTCCAAGCCCTTTACCAAATACCGCAGGAGGAAAATATACTGCTTTCATTCGTCAACAACAAACCTCTTCATTTGCCTACGCAGGACAACTGAAAACAGCAGCAGGTTTAGGTAAAAATTTAGTAACATACCCAACAAGCAATAGTTTAGCAGACCAATTAAAAATTGTTGCGAGGCTTATTCACGGAGGTTTACAAACCAAAATATACTATGTTACGCTTGGTGGATTTGATACACACTCAACCCAAGTAGCCACCGACACTTCTACGGGTTCACACGCAACACTTATGCAACGATTATCAGAAGGCATAACCGCTTTCATGGATGACCTAAAAGCACAAGGTACACAAGACCGTGTGGTAGGTATGACATTTTCAGAATTTGGTCGTCGTGGATTCTCGAACGGTAGCAAGGGAACAGACCACGGTTGGGCGGCACCATTATTTGTTTTTGGCAATGCCGTAAAAACTCAAGTAATTGGCAAAAACCCTGATTTGAACCTACTCACTACCAAAGACAATAATATTCCTTTACAAACAGATTTTAGAACCGTGTATTCAGCCATTTTGCAAGATTGGATGGGAGCAAGTGCCAGTTCGGTAAAAAATATACTATTAGACCAAACATTTAAACCAGCTCCTATTTTCAAAGCACCAACAGTATTAGCGAATGAAAATGAAGCACCAATCTCCGATTTAGCTATTTTTCCTAACCCAGCCCAAGTAGAAACAACCATTTCGTCAGAAGTTTTTGCTAAAAACAATGTAGAATTAACGGTAACAGACGTGTACGGACGAATATTAAACACCAATCCAACCCGTCTTTCTCGAACTGAAATAGTGCTGAATGTCAGCAACATACCTAACGGAAAATACTTTGTAAAAATAGATACTGGTTCAGAACCATTGGTAAAAGCATTGATGGTTTTGAAATAAATTAAAAGAAAATAAAAACTTTTTTGCCAAACTTCTTGCAAATAAAAAAAGGTCTTCTTAATTTTGCACTCCCAAAAGGAACGAATCCAACAACGCAAGCGGGCGTGGTGGAATTGGTAGACATACCAGACTTAGGATCTGGCGCCGTGAGGCATGGGGGTTCGAGTCCCTCCGCCCGTACTATTTCACTTATCAAGTCATAAAGTGAAAAGAATCAAAGCCCTTTTAACCGATTCGGTTTTGAGGGCTTTTTTAATTTCAGTTTGGTAATTTCGGAATGCGGATTTACGAAATACTCACTAATCTGAATTTATAGTGCATTTTATTGAGTTTCAAATTATCAGCACTTGATAAAATTATTTAAAAATTAATGCCATCAATTGATTTGACGGAAATAAAATCCGTAATCCGTAATCAACTATCCGAAATCAAAAAATGAACATTTCTCTCGAAAAAAGTACCCCTGTAAATGCCCGTTTGGTCGTTTCAATTGTAGAAGCAGATTACAAACCTCAAGTTGATAAAAATCTTAAAGATTATCGTAAGCGTGCTAATATCAAAGGCTTCCGTCCAGGTATGGTACCAATGCAGATGGTTCAAAAGATGTTTGGTAAATCAGTCTTAGTTGAAGAAATTAACCAAATGTTAGGAAAGGCTGTACAAGAATACATCCGTGAAAACAACCTAAACCTTGTAGGCGAACCAATGCCTGCACGTGGGGAACAAGACCTTATTGATTGGGATACCCAAAAGGAATTTAACTTTACTTATAATCTTGGCTTAGCAGGAGAATTTATAGTTGATTTTGATAAAATTCCAGCGGTAAAAACTTATGATATTCAAGCAACTGAGAAAGAAGTAGAAGAAACACTTGAGAACTTAAAGAAAAATGGTGGAGAACAAATTCACCCAGATTCTATTGAGGAAGGTGATATGATTTTTGGAACATTTACGCAAGGTGAGTGGTCTGAAAAATCTGCAATTCCATTCAAAGCTATCAAAGAAGAAGCAAAAGGAACTTTTATCGGAGTTGCTAAAGATGCTACTTTAACATTTGACTTACAAGCTACTTTTGTTGATGAAAAATCAATTGAATTGGCAACTGGTAATAAAACAGGTTTAACGGGTGAAGTAACTTTTGTAGTAGAAGATATTACTCGTCAAATGCCTGCTGAATTGAACCAAGCATTTTTTGATAAAATTTTAGGTGAAGGTAAAGTTTCTTCGGAAGAAGATTTCCGTGCTGAAATTATGGAAATCATCAAGTCTAACTATAAGCGTGAATCTGAATATTTATTGAAAATTGATTCAGAAAAAGCTCTTTTAGAAAATGTTTCAATTGAATTGCCAGAAGAGTTTTTGAAATCTTGGTTAGTTGAAATCAACGAAGGGAAATTCACTCCAGAACAAATTGAAGATGATTTCGAGAATGTTAAAAAAGACATTCGTTGGAATTTAATCAAAAACGAAATCGCTACTAAAAACGAAATCAAAGTTGAATATCCAGAAGTTTTAGAGAGAACGAAAGATATGATTCGTGGACAGTTTGGCATGATGGGTGGTGCTGATGATAGCATGAACGAAATGATTGACCGTATTGCTAACGGGTATTTGACAGACAAGAATAAACAAGACAATTTCATGAAGATGTTTAATGAAGTGTATGCTTCTAAAATCTCTGATGTAATTGTCGCCAATATGAAAATTGAATCAAAGAGTATTGACGTTGAAGAGTTCAAGCAAATTGCTGATAGCTTAGTATAGTATCAATCCTCTATTATAAAAACGCCATGAAAGTAATTTTTCATGGCGTTTTTGTTTGTAAAATCCTCTGAACTATGATTTAACGGTAGGCTTACAAAACGATATATCATTTTAGAATAGAATATGACTAAAGTAAAATCTTGAAATATTCTATTCTTCTGAATCATGGTTCTGCCAAAAAAACGTCGTTGAATAATTCGGCTATGGAATTACTCAACGACGTTAATAGTTGATAATCAAAGATTATTATCTAACCAATTCAACCCAACCTTTCAGACTTAATAATGGTGAAGTGGGGTCTAATGTTAAGAATTGTACGTCACAAGTATAGAAATATGAACCTGCTGGCATTTGATTACCTGAGGCATCATTGCCATTCCATTCCAATTTTGCTCCTACGTATTCATACACCTTTTGTCCTGCACGATTATAAACAATAAAGTTTACACTCTGAACAGCTTGTGGACATTTCATGGCTTGAAAAATATCATTTTTACCATCACCATTTGGCGTAAAGATATTTGGTAAGTCAAAACTTGTACAATTGTCTTTACAAACGGTATTACTTTTCTCACTTTCTTTCCCGAAACGATTGGTAGCTGTAACGTAATAACAACCTAAATATGAGTCAGTTTTGGTATGTGTAAATGCTCTATCGGGTGGTCTTGGAGATGTTACCTCTCCTATTTTAGTGAAATCTACTCCTGCACGTGGTGCAAAGTAAATGGTATATTTCACAATCTCAGGGTCACATTCTTCAATAGCACTTGTTTTGGTTGGCATTGTCCATTTCAACTTATTCTCAAAAGTTGTCTGATTACATTTTGATTCATCATTTTTCAATTGATTACAATCTAAAATATCAATTGTTAAATCAGGAGGACAAGGTAATAGAAATGGGGTTGCACAAGTAATTTGCGAGAAATTATACAACAAGGTTGGTTTTATTTTGGCATCACCATACGTACCCACAGTTTCAATTTTATAGCAATATGATGAATCTGGAGACATTTTAGCAATCACAACACCATCAGCAGCGTAAGTATCTACTCCTGTGTCTGTAAATCTAAATGTACTTGTATTGGTAACTGGAACCTCGGCAATTCTATTAAAAATTCCAGAGCCTTGTTTAGTCTCACGATAAACTCTATGAATCTGATTTTCATTATTCCACGGCACAGTTGCTTTCCATGATAAACTTACATTTTTTAAACCGCCCGTAGCAGTTAAGCGTACACTACTTGCTATTTCAGTGGTATCTAAAGGTGTCAATGTTGAGTTATCAGTATAGTAAAATACTAAGCGGTAACGATATACATTATCAGTTGTATTTAATTTATTATCGGCAAAAAGCGTATCTAATTTACCCGCCGTTAAGTCGGTATCAATATTTGGCGATACTTGCGTAAATCCAGTGGCACCAGTTTCACCAGTAGCTCTGAATAAACGGAATTGATATGGGCCTTTAAACTGCGATTTGTCTAAACTAATTGGACGTATCCATTTGACTGTAATTTCCCCATCTGTTGGATTTGTTTTATCAACAGTTACATTGGTAATCACTGGACCTTGAAACGGTAAATTAGCACAGGCTTGGTCTGAAGTAACACTCATTGTTGAGTTTGTTCCATTGGTAAATAACACAACCGTTCTGTAACTATAATCAGTATTGCGTTTAAGATTTCGGTCAATATAAGTTGTAGCAGAAACTGGCACACGCCCAACTTCAACATACCCTAAATTAGCAGGCAAACCAACGGTACAAACGGCGGGTTTATAGGTATCACAACCTTCTTTTCGGTAGATAATGATAACTGCTCCTGCATTCTGGCAGGCGTAACTATCCCATTGTAGGGTCATGGTTCGGCTACCTGCATTTGGCGTAAGTCTAAGATTTTTAACCCTTGGGGCAATCACTTTAATACGCCAATTTTTACTATCTACCAAACTCGGAATGCTTCTTGACAGCGGAGAATCCGATACTTTGAATAAAATATCATACGGTTCTTGCCTGATATGGCTACAACTTGTTCGCCATCTAAATATATATGAAGCTGGAGAGAATTGACTAATAGTTGTCTTTGTAGAAGTGAAGGTGGCAAATTCTGGTGAAATATAAGCTGGGCTATCAATAAGTTTATAAACTGCCCCTGTTGATAAAATTTTCAAGCTATCCAATCTACCTTGTTTAGCAGGCATATCAATTGCTGTGATAATTTCATTTATCAATGTTCCTGCTTCTACACAAATATCTTCAGGGATTTTTATTTTCGGAGCGGCATTATCAGCATCCTTTACTTCAATTTGCATATCACGCACCGTTATTGAAATCAGTACACCATTTCTCCATTCTTCCACAATGAAGGCACAGTTATACAAACCTTGCTCTTGAGGAACATCCCAAACTAAATCCCCTGTTCGTGGGTCGATAGTAAAATTACTTGAGGCAGAAGCCACTTCGTTGGGCTGAACAAATCCCGTAATTGCCGTTCCTCGGTCTTTACAATCATCTTGATTCCCTTTTCTACAAGGAACTAATTTATAGGCAAGGCTATCACCCTCAACGTCAATTGCGTTAGGATTATGAATAAACTTCTGTCCTATCACTGCCGTCAAATCAACCGCAGGGTTTAATAAAATTGGCGTTGAGTTTTGTCCCAAACCTGGATTTACCTTCAAAATAGTTTCTACATAAAATGGAATTTGGTCTGAAGCTCCCGCCACGTTTCTAACATTGGCATTTCTATTAGATATTGCTACTGAAACCTTATAATCGGCAGCGGCAGCAAAAGTATAAGTAGCCTTATAAACACCCTTTGCTACACCATTTCCAAGGTCTTCACCGTTTCCTCCGCCATTAATTCTGGGAGCTTCAATGATAACACCTAATCCATCTCCAAAGCAAAATTTAGCCGTTTTCTGTTCAGTCCAAGCTCTCAATCCACCTCCACCAGTATTATCACAATAAATGGTTAGCGTAAATTCATACGTAAGAGATGTTGTAGAAATCCGTTTAATAGAAATCTCACCTCCTCTCATGTGAGTAGCGTAAGATTTTGTAGCGTTAAGGCTCAAAAAGAACCCCAGCACGAGAATATATAGTAATCTTAATTTCATGTGACGTTGAATAAAAAGGTCAGGCTTTTGCCCACAAGTTAAAACATTATTTTTTTTTACCTACAAACAAAACAAATTTTTAAAACATAAGGTTAAAAAACCAATATCAATTTAACAATTTCAGTAAAACAGAAAATAACGGCTTATTCTTGTTTTATTGTAAAAAAACGTAAAAACATTATAAATAATTGCTAAAAAGTGATAGATAATTTGAAAGACAGGCGTTTGGGTAGTAGTTTTGGGGTCAAGAGGTGTCAGGATTTAGGGCTTAGGATTTAGGAAGTGGAATTTAAAGACTTATTGGGAAAATGTATGATTTTGTAATTAAACTATCTTACCTTTTCAAGATTTAATATTCTCATTTCTAAATCCTAAGCCCTAAGCCTAAACTCCTAATTTTAATAACTAAAACTAATAACAAATGTCTTGGGTAACAAAAACATTAACAAGTTCATTGGGTAGAAAACTCATCATGGCTGTTACGGGGCTTTCGCTAATTGCCTTTCTTTTAGTGCATTGTGGAATTAATGCTTGTATTTTTCTTAATGATGGTGGGCATACATTCAACGAAGCCGCTGAATTTATGGCAAACAATTTATTCATTAGAGTTTCGGAAGTAGCTCTGATGGCAGGATTCATTATTCACATTGTGGATGGCTTAATGCTTTGGAAATCAAACAATGAGAAACGTCCAGTAAAGTATGCCGTTGTAAAAGGAGAAGCAAACTCTACTTGGTATTCACGTTCAATGGGTCTTTTAGGCTCATTATTATTGATTTTCTTGGTAATTCACTTACGCCATTTTTGGGTTGTGAGTCGCTTTACTGACGTTATTACAGGAGGTCAAAAAACGCTTTTTCAAGAAATGGTTGAGGTTTTTGCCAATCCATTCCCAGTAGCATTGTACGTTTTAGGATGTCTTTCTTTGGCTTACCACTTATTACATGGTTTCCAGAGTGCATTCCAAACAATGGGATGGAATCACCCAAAATACACTCCTTTTGTTAAGGGTTTAGGTGCAGGATTCTCAATTCTTATCCCTTTGATTTTTGCTGCCATGCCAATTGCCATGCACTTCGGTTGGATTCAATAATTTTTAAGTCGTAAGTAATATTAGTCGCAAGTCATAAGTCAATAGTTGTAAGTTTTCAGAACATCATAATTTTGTAAACTGAAGACTTCTAACTGAAATAAATACGTTTATGTCAACTAAATTAGATGCTAAAATACCTAACGGGTCAATTGATGAGAAATGGACAAAGTTCAAGTCATCAGTACCGTTAGTAAACCCTGCTAATAAGCGGAATATCGAAGTTATCGTGGTAGGTACTGGCTTGGCTGGTGCTTCTGCTGCTGCTTCATTGGCAGAATTAGGATACAAAGTGAAAGCATTTTGTTTCCAAGATTCACCACGTAGAGCTCACTCAATTGCTGCTCAAGGTGGTATCAATGCTGCTAAAAATTATCAAAATGATGGTGACTCTGTTCACCGTTTATTTTATGATACTATCAAAGGTGGTGACTACCGTGCAAGAGAAGCAAACGTACACCGTTTGTCTGAAGTTTCTGGTAATATCATCGACCAATGCGTAGCTCAAGGCGTTCCTTTTGCTCGTGAATATGGTGGATTGTTATCAAACCGTTCTTTTGGTGGTACTCAAGTACAACGTACTTTTTATGCTGCTGGACAAACTGGACAACAATTATTGTTAGGTGCTTACTCAGCTTTACAACGTCAGGTTGGTTTGGGTAACGTAACAATGTACACTCGCCATGAAATGATGGACGTAGTAATGATTGACGGCAAAGCTCGTGGTATCATTGCTCGTGATTTAATTTCTGGTAAATTAGAAAGACATTTCGGACACGCTGTGTTATTGTGTACAGGTGGATACGGTAACGTATTCTATCTTTCTACAAATGCAATGGGGTCTAACGTAACGGCTGCTTGGAAAGCTCACCGCAAAGGTGCATTCTTCGCAAACCCTTGCTATACACAAATTCACCCAACTTGTATTCCTGTATCTGGCGACCACCAATCGAAATTGACTTTGATGTCAGAATCATTGAGAAATGATGGTCGTATTTGGGTTCCGAAAAAACAAAATGATACTCGTTTGGCCGTTCAAATTCCAGAAGATGAGCGTGACTATTATTTGGAGCGTCGTTATCCTGCTTTTGGTAACTTAGTACCTCGTGATATTGCTTCTCGTGCGGCTAAAGAACGTTGCGATGCAGGTTATGGGGTAGGTACTTCTAAAATGGCAGTTTATCTTGACTATGCAGAAGCTATCTTGCGTTATGGTCGTATCGAAGCCAACAAAAAAGGACTTGCTAATCCTTCTACTGACGAATTGCAAGTAATGGGTAAAGAAGTAGTGAAGGAAAAATACGGTAACTTGTTTGATATGTATAAGCAAATTACTGGTGAAGACCCTTACGAAGTTCCAATGCGTATCTATCCTGCGGTTCACTATACAATGGGTGGACTTTGGGTGGATTATAACTTAATGACAACCGTTCCAGGGCTTTATGCTTTGGGAGAAGCCAACTTCTCTGACCACGGTGCTAACCGTTTGGGAGCTTCTGCTTTGATGCAAGGTTTGGCTGATGGTTATTTCGTATTGCCTTATACAATTGGTGCTTATTTGGCAGGAGATATTCGTACAAAAGCAATTCCAACTGATGCTCCTGAATTTGCAGCTTCTGAAAAGGCAGTTCAAGAAACTATCGACCAATTGATGGGTATTAAAGGCACGAAATCTGTTGATTATTTCCACAAGAAATTAGGAAAAATCATGTGGGATAAGTGTGGAATGGCTCGTAACGAAGCAGGTTTGAAAGAAGCAATCGTTGAAATTCAAGCATTACAGAAAGAATTCTGGGCAGATGTGAGAATTCCAGGAGATGCAGACGAATTCAACCCAGAGTTAGAAAAAGCTGCTCGTGTAGCTGACTTCTTAGAACTTGGCGAATTGATGTGTATTGATGCTCTTAACCGTAATGAATCATGTGGAGGTCACTTCCGTGAAGAATACCAAGAAGACGGTGGAGAAGCAAAACGTGATGACGAAAACTATATGTATGTTGCCGCATGGGAATACAAAGGACAGTCAGCGTATGAATTGCACAAAGAAGAGTTGATTTACGAGAATATTAAAATTGCTCAAAGAAATTATAAATAGTGGTTAGGGGTTGGGATTTAGGATTTAGACATAGAAACGTAATCACGTAAAATACACTAAATTCTAAATCTTGATTTTCATAATATAGTTCTAAAAACAATGATAAAAAGTTATAAAGATTTACGAGTTTGGCAAAGAGCAATTGAGCTTGTAACCTTTATATATAATTTATCAAAAAGTTTTCCCAAAGATGAAACATTTGGGCTTACCTCTCAATTGAGACGTGCAACAGTATCTGTTTCACTCAATATTGCAGAAGGATATGGACGACACAGTACCCAAAGTTATATTCAGTTTTAAGAATAGCCAGAGGGTCAATTATGGAAGCAGAAACCTGTATTATTATTTCAGAGAATTTAGGTTATATCACAAATATTCAGGCGTTAGAGGGTAAAAAGAAAATAGAAGAAGTTCTGATTTTATTAAACAGCTTATTAAAATCATTGAATGAAAAGTTAAATCTTCCGAGTGAAGGGCAACACTAAATCCTACCCCCCAACCCCTAAATCCTAATAAATAATGGAAGGAAATATGAATTTGACGCTCAAAGTGTGGCGTCAGAAAAATGCCAACTCAGAAGGCAATTTTCAAGACTATAAAGTTGCGGGCATATCAGAAGATATGTCTTTCTTAGAGATGTTTGATGTTTTGAACGAACGTCTTATCAATGAAGGAGATTCTCCCGTAGCATTCGACCATGACTGCCGTGAAGGTATTTGCGGTATGTGTTCGATGTACATCAATGGTGAACCTCATGGGCCAAATAAAGGAGTAACTACTTGTCAGTTACACATGCGTAGCTTCAAAGATGGTGATACTATTACTGTTGAACCTTGGAGAGCTCAAGCATTCCCAATTGTGAAAGACTTAGCGGTAAACCGTTCAGCTTTCGACCGTATCATTTCGGCAGGTGGTTATGTTTCAATCAACACAGGTAATGCACAAGATGCCAATGCTTTACCAATCGGTAAAGACCACGCAGATGAGGCATTTGCAGCAGCAGCGTGTATCGGTTGTGGTGCTTGTGTAGCAGCTTGTAAAAATGCTTCGGCGATGTTGTTTACCTCAGCGAAGATTTCTCAATTAGCTTTATTACCACAAGGACAAGCAGAACGTACTATGCGTGCGGAGAAAATGGTTGCCCAAATGGACACAGAAGGTTTCGGAGCGTGTACCAACACAGGAGCTTGCGAAGCTGAATGTCCAAAAGGTATTTCATTGGAAAACATAGCTCGTATGAACCGTGAGTATTATGGTGCAGTTTTGAGTTCTAAATAAGAATTTTAACAATCTTATTAGATATAAGTTATTAAAGCAGAGTTAAATAATGACTCTGCTTTTTTTATGCAAAAACCAACCCTACGCCTTATCCTCGGCGACCAACTCAATCACCAACATTCTTGGTATCAGCAAAAAGACCAAAATATCTTTTATGTGCTGATGGAAATTCGGCAAGAAACGAATTATGTCAATCATCATATCCAAAAAATCATTGCTTTTTTTACAGCTATGCGTGCCTTTGCGGAAGACTTACGGACGCAAGGACATCGAGTAATTTATCTAAAATTAGACGATGAAAAGAATACGCAATCTCTCACGAATAATCTGGATAATCTTATTCAAGAACTTGATATTGAAATTTTTGAATATCAACAACCTGATGAATATCGGTTGAGTGAGCAGTTGAAAGATTTTGCTCAAAAATCGGGTTGTGATACGGAGCATTTTATGATTTCGCCAACTGATTTCTCGGATTTTTTCAAAGGGAAAAAGACATTTTTGATGGAAAATTTCTACCGAATGATGCGGAAGAAATACGGTATTTTGATGGATGGCTCAGAGCCTTTGACAGGACAATGGAATTATGATGCCGATAACCGTAAAAAACTGCCGAATAATCACCGTCCGATTGAACCGATAACTTTTGACAAAGACGTTTCTCAAATTTATAATTTAGTACAAAAACAAGAAATAAAAACGATTGGTCGAATAAATCCCAAAGCGTTTATTTGGGCAACTACACGGACAGAATCATTAGCACTTTTAGATTTTTTTGTGGAAAATTGCCTTGAAAATTTCGGGACTTATGAAGATGCGATGCACCCCTCCTATTGGTCTATTTATCATTCTCGTTTATCGTTTTCAATGAATGTAAAATTGATTTCGCCTTTGGAAATCATTGAAAAATCCGTGAAGTTTTGGGAGGAAAATCAGGATAAAATAAGTATTTCGCAAATTGAAGGTTTTGCCAGACAAATTATCGGTTGGCGTGAATATATGCGGGGTATTTATTGGACAAAAATGCCTGATTATGAAAACCTTAATTATTTCAATCACGAAAGAAAACTACCCAATTGGTTTTGGAATGGACAAACAAAAATGAACTGTTTGAAACATTCTGTCGGGCAAAGCTTAGATTTTGCGTATGCTCATCACATTCAACGTTTAATGATTATTGGCAATTTTTCCCTATTGGCAGGCATTCATCCCGACCAAGTGGACGAATGGTATTTAGGTGTTTATATTGATGCCATTCAATGGGTTGAAATTACCAATACAAGGGGTATGAGTCAGTATGCAGATGGCGGAATTGTTGGGTCTAAACCTTACGTGGCTTCGGCAAATTATATCGACAAAATGAGTCATTATTGCGGCACGTGTTTTTATGACAAATCTAAGAAAACAGGATTTAAAGCCTGCCCATTTAATAGTCTTTATTGGGATTTTTACGACCGCCATGCCGACAAACTTTCCAAGAATCCAAGAATTGGAATGGCTTACGTAACTTGGAACAAAATGCAGCCTTCGCAAAAAGCAGAAATACTGAAGCAAGCGGAAATATATTTGAATGATATTGAAAATCTGTAAGTTTCTTTAAATTTGTTTAAAATTCTGATGTTATGACGATAGAAGCACAAAAATTAGAGTTAATCAACAAAATAGCCTTATTGCAAGACACCTTGTTATTAGCAAGAGTCAAACAGATTTTGGATAAAGCTGAAATGCGTACATCTTCCCCAAAACCACGTCAAGCTGGTTGGGGAAAGGGGATTTTTAGTAATGTTGCGGATGATTTTGATGCAACACCAGAAGGGTTTGAAGATTATATGCCTCAAAAATGAATTATTTAATTGATACACATATCCTCATTTGGCACGCTGAAAATGACCCAAAACTCGCTCCTCGATTTGCTGAAATATTGAATGATTCGGCTAATAATATTGTTGTAAGTTATGCAAGTTTGTGGGAAATCGCCATAAAGCAGAGTCTTGGGAAATTATCGGTTTCAATGTCTTTATCTGAGCTTGAAATTCACTTAAAGCATAATTTATTTACGCTTTTAAATACTTCAGTTGAACAATTAGAACGATTACAAAAGCTCCCATTTTATCATAATGACCCTTTCGATAGACTTTTGATAGCACAGGCTCAAGAAGAAGAATTGACAATTATTACAGAAGATGGGAATTTTAAATATTATCAAGTAAACCTATTATGATTGAAATAAAAGACATCAATAAAGCCTTTAATGGACGAGATATATTAATGGGTATCAACGGTACTTTTAAACCTGGCGATACTTCTTTGATTATTGGAGGAAGTGGCACGGGTAAAAGTGTGTTGCTGAAAAGTATGATTGGTATCGTAAAACCAGAAAGAGGACAAATTCTCTACGACGGTCGAGATTTTCATAATTCTGATGAAGAAACTCGTAAAACGATTCGTCGTGAAATGGGCGTTTTGTTTCAAGGAGGAGCATTATTTGACTCTAAAACAGTCTTGGAAAACGTAAAATTTCCGTTGGATATGCTTACAGATATGTCGGAAAAAGAGAAAATTGACCGTGCAGAATTCTGTTTAAAAAGAGTTGAATTGGAAAATGCGGGTGGAAGAATGCCTTCGGAGATTTCGGGAGGTATGAAGAAAAGAGTTGGGATTGCCAGAGCAATTGTGATGAATCCGAAATACTTGTTTTGTGATGAACCAAATTCTGGACTTGACCCACTGACTTCTGTAAAAATTGATGATTTAATCAAAGAAATCACAGATGAATTTAATATCACAACTATCGTAATTACACATGATATGAATTCGGTAATTGGTATGGGCGAAAAGATTATGTTCCTCTACAAAGGCAAAAAACTTTGGGAAGGCGATAGCAATAATATCAGAACATCGACTGTTCCAGAGTTAAACGAATTCATTTTTGCGAATAAATTATTGCAGGAAATGCGAGGGTGAGAATAGATTTTAGATGATAGATGTCAGAGTATAGAGAAAAGACAACAGAGAATAGAGGATAACTTTTTACTCTGTCCTCTAAACTCTGTCCTCTATAATCTAAAATCTATCCTCTAACTAACTACTTTAAAATAGCTTTCGCTTCAGCTAAAGTAGATTTATATTCTGCCAATTTAGTGGCTCTTTTTGCGTATTCCTTCATTTTATCAAGTTCGCCTGAACGTTTCGCCATGCGAGCGAGTCCCATATAGGCAAGGGCGTGGTAATCTTTGGTAAAACGCTCGTCAAAAGGAAATTTGACTCCTCTCAATAATAAAGCCTCAGCCGTTTTATCGTCTTTTCTGTGCTTTTCAGCAATCAATCCTTTAAAAATCGAACCTGCACATTGGAACATTGCACCTTTTTGTTTCAAAATTTTATCGGCAAAATCCTCCGAATCTTCGTAACGACCAACAGCATACAAAAACTCTGCTCTTTGCATTTGATAGAGTAAATTGTCTGGATATTTTTCAATCAGGATATTGTTGTAAGTCAAGGCTTTAGCAAAATTTGATTCGTATTTTGTGTGAACATATCCTGCATAAAAAGTAGCTTCATTTTTCACAAAAATGGTCTTTTTTGTCGCTAAATCTAATTGTTGTAATCCTAATTTTTTGTTTCCATCGGCAAACATCCAAATAACCGATTTTATAACAGGATGCGTTTCAGGATATTCAATTCGGTAATAATTATAAATTCCTGACGAATACAAAAACTCTGGTTGTTTATCGGTTAAAGACAAACCTCTTTTTAGGTGTGAATAGGCTTTTTTTGCCACGCCAACCGCTTTCATAAACTCCTGATTATCAGCATCAAAAGCAGCCATATAACCCAACGTTGCCAATTCAAAAAAACTGGCTTCAATGTCATCTTCATTTTTATCCAACATGGCTTCTGCGAGATTTCTACTCTGATTCAAATATGCCAAATATACTTTTTGTTGAGCAGGATAATCTTTCAAAGGAAAATATTGCAGTTCGGTTTGAATCGCCATCAAAGTATAAAAAACAGGGTGTTGTGGATATTTTGCTTTAATTCTGGCAAAAATCTCAGCCGATTCCTTAAAATCATACGAATACATTTTATCTAAACCCTGTGAAATTTGCTGACGAGTAAGGGCATCATTTAAAATCTGAGCTTGGGAAACAGTAGGTAAAAAGCCATAAATAATAAATAATAAGCACAAAAAGCGTTTAGTTATTTTAAGTGATGGTTCTGACAACGAATATATTTTTTTCATATTGGATTTTATTCAAGTTTGAAAGAGAGAATGTTTTAATGATAAAGTATCTTTGTTAATCGGATTTGGGTAGAGAATTTAAAAATACCAATTGTTACTTGAGAATTGCAAGCAATTTCAAACAAAACGCTAAAAAATGATAAGTTACGAGCATTTTATATTAGATAACGGATTAAACGTTTACGTTCACCAAGATAATTCTACGCCTTTTGCGGCGGTTAATATCATTTATAATGTGGGGTCGAGGGACGAAGAGGAACACAAAACGGGTTTTGCTCATTTATTTGAACATTTGATGTTTGGTGGCTCAAAAAACATTCCGTCTTACGATACGCCATTACAAAAAGTCGGCGGAGAGAATAACGCTTTTACATCGCCAGATATTACAAACTACTATATTACTTTGCCTGCGGTAAATCTTGAAACGGCTTTTTGGTTAGAATCTGACCGTATGATGGCTCTTTCTTTCGACCAAAAGGTTTTGGATGTACAACAAAAAGTGGTGATTGAAGAGTTCAAGCAAAGATACTTAAACCAGCCTTATGGAGATGTTTGGTTGAAACTTCGTCCGCTTGCTTACCAAACCCACCCATACAAATGGGCAACGATTGGCAAAGAAATTTCGCACATTGAAAATGCCGTTATGGATGATGTTCGAGGGTTTTTCTACAAACATTATTTGCCGAATAATGCGAATTTAGTAGTAGCAGGAAATGTAAGCGTTGAGCAAGTAAAACAACTTTGCAAAAAATGGTTTGAGCCAATTCCTGCGGGAAATGTGGTGAAAAAAAACTTGCCAATCGAAGGAATACAAACAGCTTCAAGGTTTTTAGAAACGGAAGCAGAAGTGCCTTTAGATGCTATTTACAAGGTTTATCATACCCAAGGACGACACGATGAAGGTTTCAACGCAACTGATTTGATGAGTGATATTTTGGGCAGAAGTAAATCGTCAAGACTTTATAAATTGGTGATGGAAAATCAAATTTTCAACTCCGTAAATGCTTACGTTACAGCTTCGCTTGACCCCGGATTAATGGTTATTCAAGGAAATTTGAATCAAGGGGTAAGCATTGAAGAAGGTGATGCAGCCATTCAAGATGTTTTGGACGATTTCTTGAAAAACCCAGTTTCAGAAGAAGAATTAACCAAAGTAAAAAATCAGGCGGAATCAACTTTAGTTTTCTCAGAAGTTGAATTGTTGAATCGTGCCATGAATTTGGCTTTTGCCGCCAATGCAGGCAATGTTGAATACGCCAATCAGGAATCAAGTAGAATTCAAAGTGTTACAACCGATGAGATTTCAAAATATGCCCAAAAAACCTTAACAAAAGACAATTGCTCAACGATGTATTATCGAGCAAAAAATTAGAATTTCGATATAACTTGCTATCGGCAGTCAGCTATCAACTTAATACTTGACAACTGACTGCTTAGTAATACAATTACTAATTTCGCTAATCGCTTTTCGCTCTATAAAAATAAATGCTTGCAGAATTACATTTTCCATCCGAACCAATCCTTTCAGAACAATTGGATGATTATTTAGAACGGGGTTGGTTTAGAATGGGGCAAAATATTTTTACGACTAACTTCCTCAAATTTAAGGGCTTATTTTATAGTGCAATTTGGTTGAGGGTCGATTTAAATACATTTGTACCTTCCAAAACACAACAAAAAATCAGGAAATTGAACAGTAAGTTTAACGTTGCGGTTCGACTAACATCGCCTGATTTTTCTTCAGAACAAATCACTTTATTCGATGAATATAAAAATTCCGTTCCTTTTGATACTGCTCCGTCACTAAGCCATCTTTTGTATAATAATGGTTTTAGAAACGTATATGATTCTTACGAAATTTGTGTTTATGACAACGAAAAATTAATTGCTTGTGGCATTATTGATTTAGGAAAAGACAGTTCAGAAGGCATTGTTTGTTTTTATGACCCTGCTTATAAAAAGCATAGTTTGGGAAAATATTTGATGCTTTTAAAAATGGAATTTTGTCAAAAACAGGGAATGAAATTCTTTTATCCTGGATATTTTGCTCCGCATTATCCGATGTTTGACTACAAATTAGATTTATCGTCTGACGCTATGGAATATCTTGAATTGAGTAGTAATTCATGGCAACCCATTAGCCAATTTAAGGTATCCGAAACGCCGTTGGCAGTGATGAATCGGAAGTTAAGAGAGTTGTCTGAATGTTTAAAAAGACGAAGATTCGAGCATCATTTACTCCATTATGAGTTTTTTGATTCTGAAATTGTCCCAAGTTTGAGTGGCTTACAACTATTTGATTTTCCTGTTTTTATCTTTTGTTTCGAGGTTGGCACAAGTATTTCAAATCCAATTATCATTTATGATGTATTGAGTCAGCAATATCATTTAGTCATTTGTGACACTGCTTATAAGCTTGATAATCAACTGTATAAAGAGCATATTTTCAACTCGCATTTACTCCAAATGACGCAACATTTATTTGCCAGTGAATCTGCGGAAGCGATGGCATTAGTAGTTTCAAAATCTTTGCAGAAAGTTTAGGAAGTGGGGATTGGTTATTGGTAATTAGAAATCGGAAAATAGTTTCTATAACCACCTGACATTATAATTTATATGGAGATGAACGCAGGCAGGGTTCAAACCCTACCTGCGTTAGTTCTAAAAATTTATTTCTTCAAAAAACAAATACGGACTAATTTTGAAACGTTATTAATCAAGTCGTTGCATTTGACACCTTTGATGAGGTTTAAACACAAATCACTAAATCACAATTATTTATATCTTTCATGAAAAATAAAATCATTCAAATTCTTCTCGTAGTCGGTGCAATAATTGGCTTGAATGTATTGGCAAATCAGTTTTTCTTTAGAGTTGACCTTACGGAAGAAAAACGTTTTACGATAAATGATGCTACAAAAAACCTACTCAAAAACCTTGACGATGAAGTATATGTGAAAGTTTATTTGACAGGAAAAAGTATTCCATCGGGTTTCAAACGCTTGGAAAATGCGGTACATGAAACTTTAGACGAATTTCAGATTTATGGAGGAACAAACATCAAATATGCTTTTATCGACCTAAATGCTGAATACAAAGATGAAAAAACTCGTAATGAAAAAATTATAGAATTAGCCCAAAAAGGCATCCCTCCTACCAATGTTATGGCAAATGAAGACGGCAAAAAAACGCAAAGTTTGGTCGTTCCAGGAGCAGTAATTACGTACAAAGACAAAGAAATTGCTACACTTTTATTGAAAGGGAACAAAATGGCATCGCCACAAGAAGTCCTCAATCAGTCGTATGAAGGCGTAGAATATCAATTGGCTTCTGCAATAAAAACGCTCACGGCAAGCCAGAAAAAGAAGATTGGGATTTTCGTGAATTACTCAACATTACCAGCTGTCAATCAGTTAGATTTGATTGGTGCTTTGAAGAAAAACTATGAATTATATCCAGTCGATTTACGCCAATCGCCAACGCTTGATGGTTTAGATGGTATTTTGGTCATGAAGCCCGACCAACCGTTCAACGATGATGATAAATACAAAATTGACCAATTTATTATCAATGGAGGCAAGGCACTTTTTTTCATGGATGCCGTAAAAGTTGATTCTGTGGCAAGAGAAGGAAGTGTAGCTCAGGTACAAAGCGTTGGTTTGGAAGATTTGTTGTTTAAGTACGGCGTTCGTCTCAATCCCAACCTCATTAAAGATGCTCAAATGTGTGCCGCCATTCCTTTAGATGTAGGTAATTTTGGTAATAAAGCCAATATTCAGCTTGTTCCTTGGCAATATTATCCTTTGATTAATACCTTCGGAAAATCGCCAATTGTCAAGAATTTGGACGCTGTTTATACCAAATATGTGGGTTCTTTGGATACTGTTAGAGCAAATGGAATTACAAAAACGCCTTTATTGATGACTTCTCAATACACGCAATTATTAAAAGCACCTGCCATTATGAGTTATAATTTTGCCAATAAAGAACTTGATGCAAGTCAGTATAAAGCGGGCGTGCAAACGGTAGGATTATTATTGGAAGGAAATTTTGAATCATTATTTAAGAACAGAATTTTACCCAACGACCCACGTTCAGCAACATTCAAACCAAGTGCTAAGGCTTCAAAAATTATTGTTTGTTCAGATGGTGATATTCCTGTGAATGATTTTGACCGCAAACAAAATACACCTTTGCCTTTAGGTTTTGATAAATATTCGGGAAATACCTTTGCCAATAAAGATTTTGTGCTGAATGCCGTTGATTATCTTTTGGACGATAATGGTGTTATCACAGCTCGAAATAAGGAAATTACGCTTCGTCCCTTAGACAAAGTAGCCTTGCAAGACGACCGTGAATATTGGCAAGCCATTAATCTCATTGTACCAATTGTAGTGTTGGTTTTGGCAGGATTACTAAAGAGTTTTATGCGTAAAAAGAAATATGCTTGATTGTAGGTTTTAGGGGTCAGGAATTAGGTTTTAGAGAAATATTCAGAAACAATAACTAAAACCCAATACCTAATTCCTATCACCTTTAATTACTCTCAATTTCTTCTAAAAGCCACAAAAGTTGGTCAACATCAATATTGCCATCTATTTGCAAATCAGCCTTTTCATAAAACTGAAGGCGATATTCAAACCTTGCCGTCAATTCCTTTAAAAGTTCATCATCAGCTTTTCTTTTATCAATCAACGGGCGATTATTGACATCCGTTTTGTGAATTCTCTTTAATAAATCTTCGGGAGGAACATTCAAAAAGATACTTGTTCCGTTAGCTTTTATGTACTCCATGTTATCAAAAAAACACGGAACACCGCCTCCAGTAGCAATTACTAATTTTTGATTAGGAGCAATTCCTTTCAAAACTTTACTTTCTACTTGACGAAAATAATCTTCACCTTTAAATTTGAAAATGTCAAAAACGGATGATAATTCTTGATTAGTAATTAAATCATCCATGTCAATAAACTGAAAATTAAGGCGTTTGGCAAGCTGTCGCCCCAGCGTACTTTTGCCCGATGAGGGCATTCCAATTAGGAAAATATTTTTCATACCAAGAGGTTTTGGGTCTCAGGAATTAGGTTTTAGTTTTTGTAGAGAACCGATTAAACCATTTATGATTCTTCCCTACTCATTACACATTTCGATTAATTCTTTTTGTATTTCTTCAGAAATATAATCCAACCCAAACGATAAATAAACCATTGATTTTACTTCATTACAAGAAGCATGAGCAATGTAAAGAAATCTTATGTACTCTAACAAACTATTCCTACCGAACCCTTCTGCAATATTATTAGAAACTGATACCGATGCCCGCTGAATTTGGTCTTTGAATCCCCAATCTTTAAGCGTAGCATACGTTTTATATATTTGTAAGGTTAATTTTTGAGCTTTTTGCCATGCAATCAAGTCTTCAAATTTTTGTATTTTCATATAGAACTTAAATGTTATAAATACGTAGAAAATTGGCACTATGGTTCAGTGCTTGGGTATTAGGATAAGCTATTTCGCTAAGACATTTCAATGCTTATTCTAACACCCAATACCTAAGTCCTAAAACATACTAATCACCTCCGCTTTATCAGGCGTTTCGGCATGAGCCCATTTACCTTTTACGATACCGTCTTTCAATAACCAAATAGTTGGGTTTGCTCTGCCGATAGTTTTTAACACTTTTGTATCTGAACTATATGCTGGAATAGCCAACTGATTTTCGTGACGGAAATTATTGATTTCTTCCTCTGGCGAGCCACTCAAAATCCAAACTTTTACGTCTGAACCTTCTAAACTTTTCGCTAAAGATTTAATTTTATCAACATCATCTGTACTGGCTTTTGCTACAACAGGAATGATAATCATCAATTTTTTACCCACAAAACTTTCCGTTTTATAATCCGTTGAATCACCATCTTTCCAAATGTTATAATCGGTAATTTTCGCTTTTGCTGCTTCTTCATTCAAGGTTATCATTTCCTTAAATTTATAAGTCGTATCAGTTGGCATATCATTCATTTCCAAAGACTTACCGTCTTTTTCGTAGATATATTTAAACTTCAACGGCTCAGACGGCTTCATATTTTTAGCAATATCTTGACCAACAGCATAAGGAAGTCCATCGTAAGGAGGAAGGAATTTTACGGCATAAACACCTAAGAAAAGACAGAAAATGATTGACATTCCAACCCACATTCCCGTTTTTTTGTCGGCAAAAATATTGCGTTGCCAAAGGATAATCAAGATAAAAAATAGCAAAACCATATCTTTCCAGAACGAAGTCCAAGGCTTTAATTTGATGGTTTCACCGAAACATCCACAGTCTGTAACTTTATTGAAATATGCCGAATAAAACGTTAAGAAACCGAAGAAAATAACAGTAGCCAACAATATCCATGAAGCAGATTTGAGCTTATATTGTACCAAAAGACAAACACCCAAAACCAATTCTAAAGCACACAAAAAGATAGAAACGTACAAAGCGTAAGGAACCCAAAAGTGCCAAAAACCAGCCATAGCGGGAAAATCAGTAGCAAATACATCAAAGTATTCTTCTAATTTGATTTCTGTTCCAACGGGATCATTGAGTTTAATAAGTCCCGAAAAGATAAAGATAACTCCAACGAAAATTCTGGAAAAGTGTGCAATAAATTTCATGTTTTTAGCCCGATGATTCCGCATCGGAGGGGATAGTTTTATAAATTTTACTAAATTAGTGCTTAAAAATTGAACGTGCTGTTAATGAAAAGTTAAACAGGCATGTACCACGATTTTCCAAAATCGTGCATTTGTACCACCATTCTCCAAAATCGTGCATTTGTACTACGATTCTCCAAAATCGTGCATTTGTACCACGATTTTCCAAAATCGTGCATTTGTACCACCATTCTCCAAAATCGTGCATTTACAAATAACGATTCTGGAGAATCGTGGAACACTTCAACGATTTTGGAAAATCGTTTTACAATTTCATCTTAATCATACAAAAAACGGCATAATTCATCATATCTTGATAATTCGCCTCAACACCTTCCGAAACCAACGTAACTCCTTGATTATCTTCGATTTGCTTGGTTCTAAAAATCTTCATCAAAATTAAATCCGTCATCGAACTGATTCGCATATCACGCCAAGCTTCGCCATAATCATGGTTTTTATCTTTTTGCAGATTTAACGTTTCTTCCACTTGTTCATCGTACAAATCACTCAGTTCTTGTTCCGAAAACTCCGTTTTATCTGAGTTTTCTAACTTTTTCTGAATTAAGGCAATGACACAATAATTAATAATACCAATGAATTCGCCTTCAATACCATCTTCAATTTTTTGAACACCTTTTTCTTGAATTGAACGAATGCGTTGAGCTTTAATAAATATTTGGTCTGTCAAACTTGGCAAACGTAAAATACGCCAAGAAGTGCCGTAATCCTTATTTTTCTTCTGAAATAGTGATTTACAAATGGAAATAATTTGTCTGTATTCTGTTTCTGTTTGGGTCATGATTTTAGGTAGTAGATATGAATTATGAGTTATTGGTTATGGTTATAAGGTGCAGTGACACGTCATAACCATAACCAATAACTCATAACTCATACCTAATTAAGCAAGTACAAAGCTACTCAAGGTTTTATAAACATCATTGATATTTTCACCTTTGCGGAAGTCTTTTTGAATAGGAGTTTCTGAGCCTTTCACCCAAATCAAGATTTCAGCATCAAGGTCGAGCAAGCTGGCAGAGCGTTTTGAGAAATAATTAACTGATTTATAAGGAATTGTCATAAAATCAGTTTTTGAACCCGTAACTCCCTGTTTGTCAACTAATATCAGGCGTTTGTTCGTAAACACAAACATATCACGGATAAGTTTGAAAGACTTTACGATAACTTCGCCTTCAATCAAGATTGGCTCAAATTCGTGTAAAATTTTATCTGGCGAAACTTCCGAAGAATTTCCCATTAATGCGTTTAAAAGTCCCATTTTATAATTAGTTAATTTGTTTTAGTAAAGTTGAAAGTAATAACAAAAATAGTTTTATCGCATCAAGATTTCAAATTTAAAATCTGTTTCAAGTCTAAATACTTCAAATTGACTAATTTTACTTGCGTAATATCCAACACTCAGGACTTAATAAATAACAAATGCTAATCAACCTAAAACAAAACCTCCTCGACCTCTCACAACCCCGCATCATGGGGATTTTGAATATTACGCCCGATTCTTTTTACAAAGGGAATCGCTTTACTGATTTGTCGAAAGTATTGGATAGAGCCGAAAAAATGCTTTCGGAAGGAGCTACTTTTTTGGATATTGGTGGACATTCTACTCGCCCTGGAGCAAGTCCTGTAAGTGAAGAAGAGGAATTAAACCGAGTGCTACCCGTTGTGGAAGCTATCATACAAAAATTCCCAGAAGCCTTGATTTCGATTGATACTTTTCGTTCGTCGGTTGCCAAAAAATGCGTAGAAGCGGGTGCAGTGATAATTAATGATGTTTCGGGCGGAATATTGGACGATAAAATGTTTGAAACCGTTGCCAGCTTGGGCGTGCCTTACGTGCTAATGCACATGAGAGGAACGATTGAAACCATGACTCAAATGACCAATTATGACGATTTGGTAACGGATGTTTTGGACGATTTGCAGAAGAAGGTTTACCAATTACGCCAATTAGGACAAAAAGATATTATCATTGATTTGGGCTTTGGTTTTGCTAAAACAGCCGACCAAAATTATGTTTTACTGAAACATTTGGAAGATTTCAGATTGTTGGATTGTCCGATGTTGGTAGGCGTTTCGAGGAAGTCGATGATTTGGAGAAAATTGGATATTTCACCGAATGATTCTTTAAATGGCTCAACCGTTTTGAATACCGTTGCTTTGATGAAAGGAGCAAATATTTTGCGTGTTCACGATGTGAAAGAGGCAATGGAAACGATTAAACTAATTTCGTTTTTGGGGTAAAATATTCCACGTTGAAACTTCCCGAAAGTTAAAAAACTTTCGGGAAGTTGAACCATTTGCCTTACGTAGTTATCAGCAATTGTGCCAATAAATAATCAGCAATCAAAACGGCAATACAACTGTTTGTTACCGCTGCTGTACTTGCTTGACCAACCTCCAAAGCTCCTCCGCTGGTAAAATATCCTTGATAAGCAGAAATTGATACAATTAAAAAGGCAAAAACAACCGCTTTAATCAAAGCAAAAGGCACATTAAAAGCCTTAAATTCAAACTGAATACCTTGAATATACTCTTGTGGAGAAATCGCTCCTGTCATCCAACCTGCCAAATATCCACCCCAAATAGAAAGGAAAGCCGCTAACGTTACCAACATCGGGAACACCATAACTGCCGCAATAATTTTAGGCAAAACCAAGTATGATGTTGAATTAATTCCCATTACTTCCAAAGCATCGATTTGTTCAGTAATTCGCATTGTTCCCAATTCTCCTGCAATATTTGAACCCACTTTTCCCGCCAAAACAATCCCTGTAATGGTCGGAGCAAATTCCAAAATGGTTGAATCTCTTACGATAAGACTAATGATATAATGCGGAACAAATGGATTATCCAAGTTTGCTGCCGTTTGCACGCACGTAACTGCCCCCAAGAAAAATGAAACGATAGCAACAATCAATAACGAGCCGATACCAATCTGAACGGCTTCATCAAATACTAAGGCAAAATAAACCCTAAACTTTTCTCTATTTGTGAAGAGTTTTCCCAGAAAAATTAAATATTTACCTAATCTTGACATCTTTTTAGTTTTAGAAGTTGATACTGCAATACAGACTTTAGTCTGTTTACAATGACAGACTAAAGTCTGTATTACTTTTTATCTTTAACTTTACGGTTCAATAAAAGCAAAGATAATGAACAAAACGATAGTTGTAACAGGTGGCACAAAAGGTATTGGCAGAGCCATTGTGGAAAAATTTGCCAAAGAAGGCTTTACCGTATTGACTTGTGCAAGAACAGAAGATGATAACTTCCCAGAAAATGTACATTTTTTCAAAGCTGACTTATCCAAGAAAGATGACGTTTTAGCCTTTGCTGATTTCGTCAAACAAACTGTAAATCAAGTAGATATATTGGTAAACAATACAGGTTTCTTTCTTCCAGGTGAAATTAATAATGAAGCCGAAGGTACACTTGAAGCCATGATTGAGACTAATTTATACAGTGCTTATTACCTCACAAGAGCCTTGGTTGGCGACATGATTACCAAAAAAGAAGGACACATTTTTAACATTTGTTCAACGGCAAGTATTACAGCTTATACCAACGGAGGTTCTTATTGTATCTCAAAATTTGCCTTGTTAGGAATGAGTAAAGTTTTACGAGAAGAGTTGAAACCGCATCATGTACGGGTGACGAGTATTTTGCCAGGAGCAACGTTAACAGACTCTTGGGCAGGTGTAGAATTACCAGCCGAACGTTTCATCGCTTCTGATGATATTGCCCAAATTGTTTGGACGGCTCATTGTTTGCCAAGTACAACAGTTTTAGAAGAAATTTTAATTCGTCCTCAATTGGGAGATTTATAAAAAAAAGAATCATTGAACGGATTGTCAAATCCGTTCAATGATTAAAATGAAATACCTAACTCTAAACCAAAACTTGGAGCTTGGAGTTGAGTAGAAATCTTTTCTAATTTATTCACAAAACGTGGTTTAAACGTCTCTACTCCTAATTGTTCAAGTGTTGAAAAATCTGTTGTATTCAAGTCGTATTCACGCTTTACCAAAAACCAATAAGCTACTTTGGCTTTAATAAAAATCGTTTCGTTGGCATTCAACCAAAATGTTTTTTCAATCGTTGGGCCTGCCATGATGGTATTCATAACTGCTTCAACTTGTTTATTTTCATAGGCATTTTTTGCTTCGGCAGAATAGTCTGCCAATAAAGCAATGTTTACTGCTTCTTCTGGCAAAATTCCTTCTACCATTTTTTTGGGAGTATCCGTAATTGTTCCATTAAAAGTTTGTGCAGTTCCGCCAATTGAAATATTCCTACCAATATTAAATTTTAATTCTCCTCCATACTGAAATTTAGGATCAGCCATAACTTTTATATAAGTTAATTCATCTCTGTACGAACTTTGAATACTCCTCAAAAATTCAATCACAAAATTCTGGTATTTTTTTGGCGTGAAACCTGCAAACACTCCAATCTGTAATCTTTTGTACTGAAATTCGTACCCTGCTTGAACCCTTAATGGAAACGATGAGCCCACATAAATTTGGTGTCTGATGTCAGAATCTTCTGTGTAAACTGTTAAATGCTTTTGCTGGGTATATGCCGTAAAAGATGAAAGAGCGAATATTAAAAAGAAGGTATTTTTCATGGATATTTGTTGTAGGAAATGATAGAGATAATGTACAAAGGTAAGGCTTATGAGTAAAAAATGATTGCCGTATTATAATTAATGTTGGTGGATAAACATGATTATCCACTCTTAAAAATAAAGATTAATAATGAATATAAAGATGTTTTGATGACTGATTTATGAAAAAAACGCTATTTATTCCCTTAATTGTATTTTTAGATTTCCTCCCAAATAAAATATTTACTTTTTAATTTAAAATATATAAATATTCCAATATTTTAAAAAATTAATTATTTGATAATTAGGTTAGTATGAAAATATTTTTTGAATATTTGCACTATATTACAATTATGATAGAATTTATTTATTAACAAAATATTAATCTTAAAACTCATTACACTCATGGCAATTAGCAAAACGTATTCAAAAAGTAAACCTGTATGTAAAGTAACTTTTGCAGTTTCGGCAGATACAGTAAACGGAGCAAAATCAGTAAGCGTAGTAGGAGATTTTAACGAATGGAATCCGACAGCTTTGAAAAAACAAAAAGATGGTACTTTTAAGGCTTCGGTAGAATTAGAAAAAGGCAGAGAATTTGCATTTCGTTATTTAGTTGATAACGATAATTGGATGAACGACGAAGCGGCAGATAAATATGTACCAAGTGGCGTTTCATCTGACGAAAACTCAGTAGTCGTTCTTTAATAAAAGGAAAGAGGAATGGAGAAAGGGTAATCCTATCTTCATTTCTCCCTTTTCCTATTACTCATTTCTACATTCCTCCTCAGCTTACACTTTTACAATTATTTTCTTCTCATACATTATCCACAAAATTCCGAGCCAAATAAAAACAACAGTCAAAGCACCTGCGACTGAGGCATTATATGGGTTTTCAAACATTGGAGCAATAAGCGTTTTGTACATCCATCTCTCCGAATTCATTTCATCACCATTAGCCAACTTAACTTTTATCATCCACAAAACTCTTGGAATTAATCCTGATAAAAAGAAAACCGTAATGGCATTTACACCATAAACCACAAAAGGTTTCGTCCATTTTTGATAGCCTTTTACATCAATAAGCCAATAAAAACTGGCTAAAAAGCACAATGCCAATCCAGAAGTCCACAGTACATAAGAACTTGTCCAGAGTGCTTTGTTGATGGGAAAACCTGCTACGTCCCAAGTCCAACCCAAAAGCATAAACACACAACCTGACAAATATAAAACGGTCAATTTATCTCCAACTTCTTTATCTTTTCTTTGTAACCAAGTCCCCGTCAAAACACCCGAAAGTCCCGTTGAAATAGCAGGTAAGGTACTCAATAAACCTTCTGGATCCCAAGTTTTTCCATTTTTATAAAGGTGAGGAATTCCCATGATTAATCTGTCTAAATACGCTCCTAAATTATATTCGGGTTGTAGATTAGCAACTCCATAATCGGGAACTGGAACAAAAGTCATCAATACCCAATAGATAATCAGAATGGCAACAAATACTATTTGTTGAGTCCGATTTTTGGTAGTCAAATAAATAAGAGAACAAATAAAAAATACCATCGCAATGCGTTGAAGCACTCCTGGAATACGCACAATTGAAAAATCAAATTTGGGAAAGAGAGACAGAAATAGCCCTAAGCCAAATAGTTTTAAAGAACGAATAATTAATTTAATAATCGTCTCTTTATCAGCTACTTTCCCTTGAAAAGCATAAGAAATAGAAACGCCTACAATAAACAAAAAGAAGGGAAAAACTAAATCGGTGGGCGTACAACCATTCCACTCAGCGTGTTCGAGTGGGAGATAGATATGTCCCCAATCTCCTGCATTATTTACCAAAATCATCAGGGCGACTGTCATACCCCGAAAAACATCAAGTGAAAGTAAGCGTTTGTTCATCGTCTATTCTATATTTTACAAACTTGAATTTCGTGTTACAACGAATTTACCTTTTTTTCGACTTGATACAAACAAAACGACCTCCAAAAATTCGGAGGTCGTCAAAATGGTCAAGGCTATAATTATCCTAAAAGAATATTCCGAAACTTACTAAGCCTTTTACGTAGCTATTATCAATTTTTGCAGAAGCATAATCACCAGAATTTGCTAATGAATATGGCGTAAATGATTGTTGCGTTGTTCCGTACATACCAGTAACGTCAATATAAAATTCATTGGTTCTATAACCAAGTCCTGCTGAATAGATTTTCTGAGAACGGTCAATGCTTTTGCTATTATCAAAATTTGTACTGTACGGTGTTGGCATATAATTGAAACCGCCTCTCAAGCTAACATTTCCTACACGATACTCTCCTCCTACCTTTACATTCAATACATTATTATAAAACAATTTTATATTGGCAGCCGAATTTTCTAAATCTCCTATAATCTCCGAATCTGGATTGGCCGTACTTACATTCATTCCTTTGTATGCTACATATTCAATATCAGCAGAAACAAATCCTTTTTTCTTGAAGAATAAAGCAACACCTCCATTAGCTTTAAATGGTGTACGAAGTTGATAGTTATCTTCATAAGTCACCGTTGAAAGTCTCGGAATGCTCGTAATATAATAAACGTTGTTTCTCTGAGCGACTTTGTATCCAATACTTACCAATTTATTTAAAATATTTTGGTCTGGATTTGTCCCTAAATCAATTCCTTTTGTTTCATCTACATTGATAACTTTTGCTGAAGAACTTGTTTCATCTACATCATACCAAGTTGGCGTAACCACCGATAACCCAAAGCGAATCATATCATTTGGTTTATAGATAGTTCCAACGGTCAAATTAATCCCTGTTCCACTTGATGTCAGCAAACGAGAATCTGTAAAACCTTTAATTTCTTGGTAAGATTGAAAATTTTCCGTGTAATTTTTTACCGTTTCGTAATGATAACTTGGAATTCCTAAGCTACCACCAATATAAAATTTCTCGTCTGAAGTCCCTCCATAAGCAAGCGTCCATTGGCTTACACGTCCAGTTGATTGGAAATTAAAACTCTGATTTACTTTTGCGTTGGGTTCTGCACCTACAAAAGGGTTTGCAGTATTATTGGTAGCCGTTACTAAATATCCCCAATAATTCATACTTGAAGTTCCTCCAAAATTATTGGGAGCATTATTATTGAGAGCATACAACAAATCTGACGGGGTAAGTGGATTTGGGTTATAAACAGCATCATAAGTAACTTGTCTATTCAAAGCCTCTGCATAACTATCTGTGATAGAACTACCCGCCCCATTGCCTGCAAAACTAAGGTTATTATACAAAGTATTTTGGCGTGAGTATGAAATAGAAAATGACCCTCTCCAACCTTCACGATATTGAGGTTCAGCTCCACCAAAAACAACGCCGATATTGGCAATATTAAAATTATTTACGTTTGAATTCGTAGTACGACTTGGCTCAATCGCATAAATTGAACTATTACTGGCACTTTGATAACCAGGTGTAAAACTAAATTCTGAACGTGTATAAAAGCCCAATCCTGCTGGATTACCCGCCGCTGAACTTATATCTGCCCCTAAAGCTGAATGACTACCACCAATTGCTTGAAAACGAGCTGTTCCCGTAGGAGCAGATTGTGAAAACATTTTTGCTAAGGCTTCATAACTATTATCTTGTGCGACAACCTGAAGCGAAGCAAATGTTAATATAAATGCAAAAAAGCCAAATGAAATTTTCATGTATTTAATGGATTTAAGATTTGTGGAAGGATAAGAGTTTTATATAATGAAGACAACTAAATATTTATCTCCCCTTACCTTTAAACGAAATATACCCCTCAATTTGCTATTTTGAGGGGTATATTTTATGTTAATATTAACGTGGACCTCTTGAACTACCACCTCCGCCACCACCAGATGAACCCGACGAACCTCCACTTGAGCTACTACTACTCGATGAACCTCCCCATGATGGACTTGATGTAGTCGTTGTACTACGATTTGTCCCTGAAGATGAGTTACTATTTGAATTATTATTTGACCAGTTCCAAGAACTATTAGAACGAGTATTGGCATTCGAGGAATTTCCAGCAGTTGTTCCACTTGAATAACCATTATCACGTCTCGGACGAGAATAATAATCATTATTGCCATTACCACTTGTATTGCCTGTTGTATAACCTGCATCGTTTCTATTACCACGAGGAGAAGTATTTCCGCTACGATTAGCGTTATAATCTCCGTTATAAGCGGATGATGAATAAGTATCTCTCTGGCGTGGTGTACGTGGTACAGGGTTGCTATAATTTCCATTAGCACCTGTCACACCAGAACCATAATTATACACATAGGTATTTCCGTAACCTCTGCCATAATTCCAAGGGTCATAATAGTTATTGTACCCATATCCGTAAGGGCTATAAATATTGCCAAAAGGATTATAAGCATAAGAACCCCAACCTAAAGAGAAACCATTGCTGTATCCCCATGGTCTATATCCCGAATATCCCCAACTATCGTACATTCCATTTCCGAAGGCATTATAGGGGTTATAAACACCAAATGTATTCCAAGGGTTGTTATAATATCCTCCAAAACCCATTCCAAATGAAATACCAGGGTTTCCGTACCAATTATTGAAACCGTAATTGTTGAATGGAGAATTAAATCCGTTGTTGAAATCACTATAACCATTGCTGTAAGGCGTTTGATTCTGGTAATACCCACGAGAATTTATCCAATTCTGTGAATAATACTCGTCTGTACCCTGAGCGTTTTGGTCATTGTTATGATTTTGTCCTCTATACTCAGGATTACGGTTTAAATACTCCTCCTCTTGAGCTTGGTAATAACGTTCACGGCTGGTTAAAGTAGCAGGACGTGCTTCGTTTGCAGAAGCATACATATCATCGTAAACCTCAGAGGTTGAAGACTTTGCTACTTGCTTTGAGGAACTACATCCCCAAACAACGCTCATCAATGCTGCGACTGAAAAGAGTTTGATGGATTGTGTAATGTTCATGATTTTAGGTATTTGAATTTTGGGAAATTACTCAATTAAAATATTTGAAAGCCTGACGAATCTATAAATTTTCAAATTAACGCATTTTCAAATTGATAATTTCGTGTCAAACTTACTACAAAAACTTATCTTTGCAAGATGTTTAACACATCATTAACAAAATTATTTCTTGGAAAGTTTATATAGTACATAGAGAATATTCATTAACGTTTAAATATCTCAAAATGAACTACTTAAAATAAACTTCTGATTGTTAGATTTAAGACAACCAAACACACTTCATCCCCTATTTATTTAACGAATATATTTTAAGAAAATGTATTTACATAAAATGATGGCTTAAAATATGATTAGAGTTTAGAATGGCAGTATTTTTAATAGTCTTAAACTAAAAGTAGAATTACGATTGATTTAATTACGAATTTAGTATCGGAATTATAAAGATTATGTCGCAGAGAACCGCTGACGAGGTGAAAAACCGTCGTCATGGTTTAGGTTGATGCCCCTGACGACGGTTTTCACCTCGTCAGCGGTTAATTTCAGTTTTTTTGACTCAAAGTTTATAATTCCGCTTAGTTTTTAATCGTAAATCGTGACTAATATGTACAACTTAGTTGGCAATTCAACTAAACCCTAATTCCTTATAACTTATAAAATCGAAATAATAAATTATTTATAAATAGTGAACTTAGCTTTAGAAATTTACCTAAAACCAAATCACTAAAACTTTAGTACAAAATGAGCAAAAGCCTACCAAAACGTAGCGAAAATTATTCTGAGTGGTACAACGAACTCGTGAAGCGAGCTGATTTAGCTGAAAATTCTGCCGTGCGTGGTTGCATGGTTATCAAGCCGTATGGCTATTCTATCTGGGAAAAAATGCAACGTGCTTTAGACGATATGTTTAAAGAAACTGGGCATACAAACGCCTATTTCCCACTTTTCGTACCTAAAAGTTTATTTGAAGCAGAGGAGAAAAACGCCGAAGGTTTCGCCAAAGAATGTGCCGTAGTAACGCACTATCGCCTAAAGAATGACCCTAATAAACCAGGGAAATTGATGGTTGACCCAGAAGCAAAATTGGAAGAAGAATTGGTAGTGCGTCCAACGTCGGAAGCTATCATTTGGAGTACCTACAAAAACTGGATTCAGTCATACCGTGATTTGCCTTTGTTAATCAATCAATGGGCAAACGTTGTGCGTTGGGAAATGCGTACTCGTTTATTCTTGCGTACCGCTGAATTTCTGTGGCAAGAAGGACACACCGCACACGCAACTCGTGAGGAGGCTATTTTTGAAACAGAACAAATGTTGGAAGTTTACGCCACTTTTGCTGAGCAGTTTATGGCTGTTCCTGTTTTGAGAGGTAAGAAAACGGCTAATGAGCGTTTTGCAGGAGCAGACGAAACCTACTGTATTGAGGCAATGATGCAAGACGGACGTGCTTTACAAGCGGGAACATCTCACTTTTTGGGACAAAATTTTGCTAAAGCATTCGACGTGAAATTTGTTAGCAAAGAAAACAAACAAGATTATGTTTGGGGAACATCTTGGGGCGTTTCAACTCGTTTGATGGGAGCATTAATCATGGCTCACTCAGATGATGAAGGGTTGGTTCTACCGCCAAAATTAGCCCCTATTCAAGTAGTAATTGTACCTATTTTTAAAGGAGAAGAGCAATTAGCTCAGATTTCAGAAGCAGTTGCACCAATCGTTGCGACATTGAAAAAACAAGGCGTTTCGGTGAAATTTGATAATTCAGATAAACAATCTCCAGGCTTTAAATTTGCAGAATACGAATTGAAAGGTGTACCTGTACGCTTGGCAATTGGAGCGAGAGATTTAGCTAACGGAACAGTTGAAATTGCCCGCAGAGATACCAAAGTAAAAGCAACTTATCAGATTGATAGCGTTGTGGAAACGGTAACGAATTTATTAGAAGATATTCAAGCGAATATTTATCAAAGAGCGTTGGATTTCAGAGCAAATCACCTTTTCAAAGTTGATACTTGGGACGAGTTTTTGAAAATTATAGAAAGCGACGAATTAGGCTTTATTTCTGCTCACTGGGACGGTTCGCCAGAAACAGAAGAAAAAATCAAAGAATTAACTAAAGCCACCATTCGTTGTATTACGTTGGATGCGGAAGAAGAAGAGGGCAAATGCGTATTGACAGGAAATCCTTCAAGCCGTAGAGTGATTTTTGCTAAGGCTTATTAATAGAATTGAATAAATAAAAACGGCTCGCTCCAATCAGGAACGAGCCGTTTTTATTTATTCTCCATCCGAAAAATCCTCAGAAATCAATTTCCTCAATTGCTGATGTGGTCGAAGAGTTGGACGTTTTGAGAAAATAGCATTTCCACCCGACGCAGCTTTGGCTTTACTCGCTAACGTGCTGGTATCGAAGTAGTTTTCTCTTACAAATTGATTCACTTCGTCGTCATTTATGACTTCTCTAACCATTGAGCCTTTGCCAAAGCCATCGTTATAAGCACCAATTCTGGCATCGGTTTCGGCTAAGCGAGTTTCGTTTTCTATACTTTTAATTTCTTCTTGTAAACTCTGCTTTTGACTTTCTAAGTTTTCTAAACTTGGCAATAATTTCAAGTCGTTTTCTAAAATATTTTTCTGAACAATTTGCTCCGACAATTCTACTTCAAAACCTTGTAAATCGGTCGTTAAACTTCTTTGTTCTTTGCGTAAACGTTTCAGTTTAGGGTCAATTTGCAACCATCTTTGCCAATAACACTGCAAAACTGGAAAAGCAATTCCCAAACAAATTGCTCCCGCCAAAGCAAACAAAATTCCTGATAAAACAAACGATGCCAATGCCCAAGGACTATTTACCAATTTTTCGTTCAGAATATCAAAGGTTTTCATTTTTGCATCAATCTGCTGAGTTAGTTCAGGCGATGGAGCAGCAGAAGGATTTAATGGGTCAAAAGCTTGATTTTGAAGTTGCTTGATAGATTTATTTACGCCTTCTTTCATTTTATCAGTTTTGAAAGCTTCGTACCTAAACCAACCCAAAATAAACAAAGTTGCTATCGCAAAAACCACCGTTACGCCCTTGAACCACGCATAAATACGCTTACTTTTTACCGAATTATTATCTGTGTAAGGAGATTCTATCAAACGCTCGTAAGCGGGTTTTAATAATACAGAAACCATCGCCAAACCAATAGCAAAAGCCCATGCTTCAAAATTATTGCGAATATTGAGGGCATACGCTACAATTTCGTGCGAAATAATTAAATCCCCTGCCACGAAAGAAATACCCGCCAACAAGTAAATTAGTCCCGCAAAAAGGGAATATTTATGAGCAACAGAAGTTCTCTTTTCTGAAAAATGACGAATAGATTCCTGATTTTCAGTCAATAAAGTTTCGGTACGTTCCTTATTTTTACCCGCTAAATTAACTTTCAAAATACGGTCTTGAAGAGCATCGTAAGCCTCCTTAAAACGCACTTTTACGTGGTCAATAACTTTATTTAAGTCCGAAAGTTCCTGACGTTTTTCAACTAATTGTCGAGTCAGCCATTCAAAATTCACCTGCGACGATAAATAACCTTCGTAAGTATTTTTATCAACTGATTCCAAACCGCTATGATAGCCGTGTTGAAAATCGTAGTTTTCAGTGTGTGATTGTTCTTTATTTTCGTTCATTTTATATTGTAAGATAGGTTTTCAACCTGTCAATAAAGTTCAAATAGCTACGATGGAAAAAATTACGTCAGGTTAGAAACCTGACCTACTGGTCAACTGCCCAAAAATTAGTCGCTTACCTCGCCCACAATGGAATTGGAGTGACGACCTTTCTTCGGCTTCAAGCCGTAGTATAGTCAAAACGGCTGGAAGCCTAATAATACTGGTCACTCCAATTCCATTGTGGGCGAGGCAAGCGACTGAATTATTTACAGGTTAAAACCTGTGTTACATTTCCTCTCCGCCCAAAATCTCTTTCATTTGCTTGCCACTCAAACGATTACGGTACTGTTGTGCCAAAAGATACTCACTTTCAAAAACCTTGATGAGCATATCTCTTTGGGCTTTTATCTTGGAATTTTGGGTGCTTAATTTGGTTAATTCTGGTAAAACATCTTGTTTTTCTTGACGATGTTTTTCTATTTCTGTTTTATGTTTTTCTATTTCTGTTTCCCAATCAGCCACTTTTTTTACTTTGTCTTTTTGTAATTGATTTCTCTTTTGGAAAATAGTTAAATCATCTTTCAAAACCGTTAAATTTCCCAACAATAATTTACCCGAAAACATGAATAAAAAGAAAATGAAGCCAAATAAAGCTACTGATTTCATAGGTGATTGCGTAGCATAAATCTGTGCAAAAACAAAAAATGCAGAAGCTAAAGGCATTCCAACTTCTTCCAAGATTCGTTTCCACGTGCTTTCTTTTACGTCATCGTGTAGGAATGAAATTCTACCGAAAAGGTTAAACATCCCTGCCATAAAAACCCCTGCGGCAATTAATTGACTTTGCTGAAATTGTCCACGCAAAGATTCTTCAATCAAAAAATAATTCCCAACCGCAATTCCACACGCTAACAGTAAACCAACGGTTGTTCTTGGTAAGTGATGCTGTTCGGTAAATTCCTGACTTTTAAGGTCTTGAATCTTTTGTTCCAATTCTTTTACCAAACTTTCTTTTTCGTTTACCCAATAATTCAGTTCGCCGATTTTTTCCTCTTTTTGCTCAATAACACGGTCAGTTTCAGCCGTTTGTTGGGCGAAATAATGCTTGATGATAGAGATTTTTTCGTCGGGATTTGAACCTGAAAGTCCAAAAATAACGCCTTCATCTCGTAAAATATCTTGATTGATGAGCCAATCAGGTTCTCGGAAATCTGCCGTTTGTACTTGCGAGGAAGGTAAATTTACAAATTCTACCACTTCTGTATCTTCACGGATAACTTCAGTGGCAGGCAATACTTCTACCGACGGCTCTGCGACGTTTTTATTTTTATCTGCCAAAGGCAACTTAAATATGGACTTTATTTTATCGAAAACGGACATTGACAGTTTGAATAGTTGGGCGTGAGGCTTAAAATTGAAGAAAAATCTCCGATTAGCCAACGAAAATATGAAGAATGGCTATTTTAAGGAACTAAACAGAGCCAATTAGCCCTAAAATTGTAAAAACTAAGCCAATAAAGGCTGCAAGTCCAGCTACAAAATTTAATAATCCCAAAATAGCCAAAACGATACCGATTCCTAACAAAATTAAACCAATTTTCAAGAATGGACTCAAATCACTAAAACCAGAAGGCTTGGCAGTATTAGCCATTTTTTTCTGTATTTTCTTTAAAATGATTTTCTGAGCGAAATTCATTTTTACGACTTTCGTATTGGCTTTTACTTCGTCACTCGGTTGTGCTACTTTGGTCAAAAATTGCTTCACTTCATTCTCGTATTTGGTGTTTTTTACGGCATTTTCTAAAGCAATAATTTCTGAATTTGAAGCGACCAAAGTTGGCTCTACATTTTCAATTTTTGGCGTTTCTGATAAAACCACAATAGATTCTGAAGTAGAGTTGATTTTAGGCTTAATTGATGATTTTACGGAATGATTTTGAGTTACAACCGTAAAATAGCCTTTTTGATGTGTACAAGATTGAGCAATTGCTAAAACTGAAATTGCGGCTAAGATTAGTTTAGATGAACGCATGAGGAATTAAGGTTTGTTGTTTATTTTTCAACGATAAAATGGCTTTAAAGATTATTTCAGAACTATGATTTATTTGATGAATTGAAGTTAATATTTTTCCTTACTACAAAAACTAAAATCAGGATTATCAGATTTTGTCATCCTAAAATTAATAAATCGTAATGCTATTAGTTCAGACAAAAAATGCCCACAAACTAAATTTGCAGGCATTTTTGATAAAACTTACAGATATTCTTTACGCTGCTTTCTTCATTTTATGAAATACTGTGCGTTCAAATTTCTCACGGGCATACGGAAGCGTGATGGTCAAATGTTTAATATCCGTTTGAGAAGGTAATTCAAACATGGCATCGGTAATGATTGCCTCACAGATTGAACGCAAACCTCTCGCCCCTAATTTATATTCCATCGCTTGGTCAACGATATATTCTAAAGCTGCTTTTTCAAATTCCAAATCAATACCTTCCATCTTGAAAAGTTTATGATATTGCTTGGTAAGAGCATTTTTAGGGTCAGTCAAAATGGTTAATAAGGTATCTTTATTCAAAGGATTCAAGAACGTAACTACTGGCAAACGACCCAATAATTCTGGAATTAAACCAAAAGATTTTAAATCTTGCGATGTGATATAACGCATCAAGTGATTATCGTCAAATTCTTCAAAGAAATTATCATCCGAACTAAAGCCAATTGGTTGGGTGTTCAAACGTTTTGAAATATGTCTTTGAATTCCGTCGAATGCACCTCCGCAAATGAAAAGGATATTTTCGGTATTAATCGGAATCATTTTCTGGTCTGGGTGCTTACGTCCGCCTTGTGGTGGGCAGTTTACAACCGCACCTTCCAACAATTTCAAAAGAGCTTGTTGCACACCTTCGCCCGATACGTCACGGGTGATTGATGGATTATCAGATTTACGAGCAATTTTATCAATTTCGTCAATAAATACGATACCCATTTCTGCTTTTGCCACGTCATAATCAGCCGATTGAAGCAAACGTGTCAAGATACTTTCTACGTCTTCACCCACGTAACCTGCTTCCGTCACAACGGTGGCATCGGCAATACAGAAAGGTACTTGCAACATTTTGGCAATGGTACGAGCCATGTAGGTTTTCCCCGTTCCAGTTTCACCCACCATGATAATATTCGATTTTTCGATATAAATATCATCTTCTTTTACTTTGGGCTGCATCAATCTTTTGTAATGATTATACACCGCAACACAAAGGTGACGCTTGGCTTCGTCCTGACCAATGACGTATTGGTCGATATAATTTTTCATTTCAATTGGCTTAATCAATTGAAACTTAGGAGCTTTCTTTTGTTTTTGTTTTTCAGAATGAAGTTCCGTCTGCACGACCTGATACGCCTGCGACACACAATCGCTACAAATATGTCCGTCCATACCTTCCATCAACAAAGGCACTTCACGCTGTGAACGCCCACACAGGACGCAATATGGTTGTTGTTGCTGTTTCATGTTATTTAGCTTTCAGCCAAAAGCTTCGGCTATCAATTTTGATTTTTAAGTGTGCAAAAATACTGAATTTAAAATGAAAAATGCTTACCTATCTATAAAGAAGTAGAGACAAGGCAATGCCTTGTCTCTACAATAAATTTCAATAAAATTGGAGATTATCTTGTTAACACCTCATCAATTAAACCGTATTCTTTTGCTTCTTCAGCACGCATCCAGTAGTCACGGTCTGAATCTCTTTCGATTTCTTCAAATGATTTTCCTGAGTGATGAGCTAAAATTTCGTACAATTCTTTACGAATTTTCACGATTTCACGAGCTGTAATCTCAATATCACGAGATTGTCCTTGAGCTCCGCCCGAAGGTTGGTGAATCATGATACGTGCGTGTGGCAATGCTGAACGCTTACCTGCCGTACCACCTGCTAATAAAACTGCACCCATTGATGCCGCCAACGACGTACAAATTGTTGAAACGTCAGGACGGATATAGTGCATGGTGTCATAAATTCCAAGACCTGCATAAACCGAACCACCTGGCGAGTTAATATACATCATAATGTCTTTTTTGGCATCGGTTGATTCCATAAATAACATTTGAGCAACAATGATATTTGCCATATAATCATCCACAGGAACACCCATGAAGATGATTCTGTCCATGATTAAACGAGAAAATACATCAATCTGAGCAAAACGCATTGGGCGTTCTTCGATGATGTATTGTGTCATATCTTCAATAAATGGACGACTTGTACCGCCAATATTATTTGCCTGATTCATGTATTGGTCAACTGCCAAACCGTTCAAACCTCTATGATGTACGGCGTATTTTCTGAATTCTTCTGAACTTAATTCTTTTGGAAACATATTTTAAATTAGATTTATGTAATGTGATTTTTTAAGTCTAAAATTTATCTTCTCATCAATAACTTACTGATTACGCAAATAGTTCGAGCGAAAAAAACTTGAAACTTATCTGAACAACAATTATGTTATCGAAAAAACTTCGACAGCAAAGATGCAAAAACTATGAAATAATTCTTGTCAGTTTTACAGAGAATTTATCAGAAAAAATGATTTTGTTCATTAAAGCAACAGAAAATCCTTCACAAAAACCTATAAATCAATAAATTACGATTATATTACTCAAAAAATTAACAATTAAGAAATTATGGAAATCGGAGAGAAAATACGTTATGCTCGCCTTTCAAAAGGCTATTCTCAGGAAAATATGGCTGATTTCTTGGGAATTTCAACCTCCGCTTATGGAGATATTGAACGCAATAAAACAGAATTGACCCTCAGCAGAGCCAAAAAGTTAGCAAATATTCTTAAAATGAGTATTTTGGAATTATTAGGTGAAGAAATTCAAACGCCTGAAATTTTGCCAAATCCGCAAAAAACTGATTTAGAATTATTAAAAGAAGAAACCGAAAAACTCAGAGCAGAAACCAATTATTGGCGTGAAAAATTTGAGCATCAAGCAACCATAGAAGCCTTTAAAATGATACAAAGCCAGTACCAAAGAGATAAAATTGGGTTTCGTTAATATGTAATGTTTTTCTATGATACATCATTTTAAACAATTATAAACTCAAAATCCTGATAGTCGATTGATTATCAGGATTTTAAGTTTGATTTAATTATATTTGAAATGATTATCGAAAGATTTTAAATAACACATTGATTTTCAAAACAATAACCTATTCCTAATATTTAGTCATACAAATAAAACCCATGAAAAATATTTTTATCCTCACTTTAATCTATTCAATTTTTTGGTCTTGTAGTGGGCCTGACCCCGAACCTGGAGACGCTCCTTTGCCTACTGCCAATGGAAAATTAGCTATTAAATTTACCGATAGCCGATGGGAAACCAAACCAGATATTACTATTGCCAATAACGATATTATCTCTATTTCTTTTAATATAAAAAAAGGAACTGATGGAGGAAAACCAGTTAAAATGGCGGCTTATGTGACGAATAATCCTGAAAAAATTGGAACACTGTTATTGGACAATATTCGCCTAAAAAATACAGATGAACAAACACGAAGTTTGGAATTGACTTTGCCATCTGTGGGTACAACTGTTTATCGGATTTTTTATGTTGAAATTACAGATAATAAAGGAAATGTCTCTCGAAAAGCAATTAATCTTCTTCCTTCTCCAACAGACCAAATTTCGTCATTCAGTAATATAACTTTGGGAGTTCAAACAAGTAATACGCCAAGTCGTTTTTCATCAACTACTGGCGATTTATATACTGCCTGTGATTTAGATTCTAACTTAAATTTTGTCGATATTTCTTACGCAACAATCGGTTCTCCGTCGATAAAACCTACATTTTTGTCAAATCCAAGAAGAAGTGCTTTGGGATTGGGCAATACGGCTACTGACAAAAACTGTTCTGGAGTATCAACTTCTGGTGGAACTACGGTTTTTTACGCACCAACAAATATTAGTATTGACTGGATAACGGTGAGCGATATAGTTTTAAATAATTTAGCGATTCCCACAACTACGCAAGACTTAGCCATTGAAGCAGGTAAAATCTATATGTTTCAACATACAAGAACTACCAGAAATGGAAAATCAGTAACCAGAAAAGGGTTAATTAAGGTAAATACAATAACCAATACAACATCAACAAGTGGGGCTACTTTAACATCTGGATTGGTTAATTTTGATGTTAAAGTGCAGAGATGAGATTAGAAATTAGAGATTAGAGATTAGAGATTAGAGATTAGAGATTAGAGATTAGAGATTAGAGATTAGAGATTAGAGATTAGAGATTAGAGATTAGAGATTAGAGTGAAGCATCGTTTGTTGGAATTAGTTCCGTTTGGGAAACTAATTTGAGGTTATTTTTGAATTACAAATCACCACTACTTACTTAATTCTTTTCTCATTTTATAATGTTGGATTTCACCGAATAGCAAATATGAATCTTCAAAAATTGTATAACCAATTGATTGATAAAACTTTACAGCATTTTCTCGGGCATCAAGGATAATTTCTTTGATGCCTTTTTCTTTGGCTACATCTTCCAAATATTTCATTAATAATTTACCAACTCCTTTGCCTTGTACATCGGGCGATACTGCCACACAACGCACTTGTCCTTGCGTAGGCGTGTTTGTTTGCATACGTGCTACGCCCACAATTTCGTCAGTTTCAGAATCGACAATCATTGCGTGGTCGGCTTGGTCTTCATCTTTCAAAACTTCACTCCCTTTGAGTTGTCCCCAAGGTTCACGCAAGACGGTAAAACGAAGATTGTAATATTGTTCCCATTCTTGGGCAGTTGAAGGAATTTTGACGATTAGCATATTTTTATTGATAGAGGGGAAGAGTTAAGAGGGAAGAGAGAAGGGGAAATAAGGAAAGAGTTAAGGGAGAGGAGTTAAGGGAAAAGCTACTTTACCCTTAACTTAACTCCATTACTCCTACCTCCTCACCCCTTTAAAGTTCCACAACTTCCGACGTAACGCCTAATTCTAAAAATAAACGTTGCCAATAAGTTGAAATAGCTGGATTATTTTTCTTTCTTGAAGCCGTTGGTTCAAATGGTTTGGCTATAAATATTTGTGCTAAACCAATATTTGAAACTGATGATTTTAAAGCATCGGCATCTTCTCTTGCCCAACCTACTGCGGCAGCATCATCAACAGGTGGATTGGTATGAAAATCTCTACGACCTTCTGCTTTCATGCTTTCTACCATGTCCGACAAAAAGTAGGCTTTTACGTTATAGCCTTTCGCAATAACTTTATTTATTAATGGCAACGCTGCCCAAATATCCGTGTTGTTTTTGCTTGAAGACGTATTTTGAGAAGCCAATTGAGCAAAAACAATTTTCTTGAAAACACTACGCTCTTTATCCATCGACATATTATACTCCGTTGCAATAGCTTCTGAATCAGTAGAACTCGCTCCTGCTACTTCTCCTTTTTCAGTTCTACTTGTTACCTCAACCGCCTTACCTTTTGCAGTATTTTCATGCACGAAATATACCTCAATTTTATCGCCTTTTCCTTTCACATTTTCATCAATCAATTGGCTAATTACTTTGGTATATTTTTCGTTAATAAATTTCTTATTGACATTTACACTTACCGATTTGTCAATAAAAATCATAGAACACGTTTTTGCTTCTTCAACGTCTTCGTACTTTTTACCTGCATCCGAGCAACTTAGCACAAGGCTACTCGCTGGAATAAGAAATAAGTAATATTTTAGTTTATTTTTCATGGGGGTAAATTATGCACTTGATAAATGCTTTTGAAATCGTATCAGCGGTTAATTAATTCGCAAAATAATTAGATTCTTTAGATAATCTTCATTGGTTAATGTTAATTAGTTAATTTTATTGCGAAAAATATTTTAAACGATACCAATAAAGGATAATAGGCAAGAATTAACATGAATAAAAATCAAAAAATATTTAGATGGGTATTTATTATTTTCACGGTTTTGATGGCAATATTAGCCATTCAAATGGGAATGAATACGACTGCCCCTTGGAACAAGAAAAAGGCTGCCATTGAACGAATACAAGCGGATAGCCTTAAAAAATAAACATCAAAATATTACTACTTACGTTAAGTTTATTCAAACAAAAATCGGCGAGTATTTCCTCATAGAATAAAATCTATGATTGAAAATGCTCGCCGAAATTATATAACAGAAATATTAACTTAAATTTTCTTGAAAGAAATGTTCAACAATTTGGTGTATTCATTCAGTCTTTTTACTTCCGACTGTGTTACGAAACAAATTGAAATGCCTCTTTTCCCTGCCCGAGCCGTTCTTCCACTTCGGTGAGTGTAATATTCTGGTTGGTCAGGTAATTGATAGTGAATAACATACGCTAAATCATCTACGTCAATTCCACGTGCAGAAATATCCGTTGCTACCAAAATTTTGAGTTTATGATTCTTAAAAGCCCGCATTACTTTATCCCGTTCCTTTTGTTGCAAATCACCGTGAATGGCATCGGCAGCAAAATTTTTACTGATTAATTGCTTCGTCAAGGTTTGAACTGCGGCTTTGGTTCTACAAAAAATAATTCCTGAAGCCGAAGACATCGTTTGGATAAATTGAACGACATAATCAAATTTATCTCTCTCTTCACAAACAAAATATTGGTGTTCAATCAGATTATTAACTACTTCATTTTTACTCACTTGTACCGTGTGCGTATTCTTCGCCATGTACATATCTACCAATTTTTGTAGAGCCGTTGGAAGTGTTGCCGAGAATAACCATTTTTTGCCATCAGCAGGTGTTTGACGTAAAATGGTATTCAATTCATCCTTAAAACCCATGCTCAACATTTCGTCGGCTTCGTCTAAAATAAGCGTTTTGACGGCTTTCAAACTAATCGCTTTACGGTCTAATAAGTCAATTAATCTTCCTGGCGTTGCCACAATAATTTGAGTAGGTTTTGATAAATTTCGGAGTTGAATATCTATTTTTTCACCGCCATAAACGGCTCCAACAAAGATTTTTTCGGGAGCAAATTTTGTTAATTTGAATAAATGCTTCGCAATTTGCTGGCATAATTCACGAGTTGGAGCTAAAATTAAGCCTTGAACTTCCGTAGATTTCGGATTAATTCTCATCAAAAGCGGTAAACCGAAAGCGGCTGTTTTGCCCGTTCCTGTTTGTGCTTGACCAATAAAATCGTTTTGATTTTTGAGTAAAAAAGGAATTGATTTTTCCTGTATTTCTGAGGGTTTGTTGATGTTCATTTCAGTCAATGCTTGAATGAAATGCTCCGAAACGCCTAATTCTTTGAATGTTGCCAATGTATTATTTTTATTTTGACAAAGATAAGGGTTTAATAGAGAATAGATGATAGAGTTTAGAGAACAGAGATTAGATGACAAAATCTCTAACCTCTAACCTCTATTCTCTGTCATCTAATATCTAAATCGTCGTTCCGCCATCAGCCGTATAAATTCCTCCTGTGCAGTAACCCGAAGCATCGGAAGCTAAGAAAAGGGCTAATCCTGCAATTTCCTCAACGGTTCCCATACGGGCGACAGGTAAGTTTTTCACGAAACGATTTAAAATTTGTTCGTTTTGCCACAAAGCCTCTGAAAACTTCGTTTTGATTAATCCTGGGCAAATAGAATTTACTCTAATGCCGTCAGTTCCCCATTCTTTAGCGGTTACTTTTGTAAGCATATTTAAGGCTGCTTTTGACACCGAATACAAGCCCAAACCTGAGTCGGGCGTAATGCCTGCAATAGAACTGATATTGATAACTGAACCTCCTCCACGCTGTTTCATGATAGGATGAACCATTTTACTAATTTCAAAAGGAGCTTTTACGTTGATATTCATAATCTTATCAAAAGCCCATTCTTCTGCATTTAAAACTGGGCCATAAACAGGATTGGTAGCGGCGTTATTCACCAAAATATCAATGCCTCCGTACAATTCAACGGTTTGCTGTATTAATAATTTGCAACTCGCAATATCACCTGCATTGGCAGCAATGCCCGTACATTCTCCTCCTTGCGAGCGAATATCATCAGCTACTTTGTCTAATTCTTCTTGTTTACGAGAATTGATAACAACTTTTGCTCCACAAGCAGCGTAAAACCGTGCAATGGCTTCACCAATTCCTTTGGATGCTCCTGTGATTAAGGCAACTTTTCCTTCGAGACTAAAAATTTGATTTGCGTTCATTAATATGTTTGATGAGATGTTTTTTGTTCATCAAAGCAAATCAATAATTGTTAATATTCAAAACACTACCAACTTCTTTATTCAATGTACCCAACAGGTACAATAAATTGAGCGTTGCACTTTGTCCATTTGCAATGGTAACAGTATGTTCTGTATTAATTGTAACGGTATCAGTAACAATGGGAATCCGACCACAAGACCAAACACTGGCATCATTCCAATTACCCGTTTTAACAGACTGCATATCAGCACAATAAAGCAATTTTATTTCATCAAAATAAAGACTTTCTGCTTGCGACTGATTTAATTTTATAATCACTTTGCCAATCTGTGTTGGGCTTCCGAATAGATTCCATTCCAAAACATAATGCACCCATTTTTTAGGGTCTGCCATCACAGTTATTATATTGCCTCCTCCGCCATTATTGGTTTCAAATGTTTGTACTTGAAGAGGAAAAGGAGTATTCCCTTCATTATAAACCCAAAATTCAATACCATGAGGAAAATCTGCCACATGAAGAGCAGCATTTTTCCTAAAATCTAACGTTTCATCACTTATTGGATTAGTTATTTTGATAGATTTAGTATTGATAAATGGTGGACTTGTGTTTGCAATATCTAAAGAAGAAATTGAGGAAAAATTTTGCCAATTTGGGTTTAAAGCATCCCCATAAATGATTTCATCTTGGGGAAGTTGTAAGGTTGTAATATTTACCTTAAAAACTCTATCCATATAAACTCCTCTCTTAAAATAATTCCCCTCAAAATACGCTCTAATTCTTACAGTTCCTGTGTCTCCTGTTAAACTGACCGTATTCCCAGACAAAGTTGCTGGACCAGAAATCAACATATACGTGGAAATTTCCTCTGTCGGTGTGGTTGTAGCAATAATTGTAAAGGAAGTATCAGTGGTTAATTTATCAGGAATAGAATCAAAACGCATCACGTAATGAGTAGTTGTTCTATCAACATCAAAAAATCGGTCAATAGGCAATGCAGGTTTGTAGTTTACATTTCCGTGCTGAACCGCTCTGATGGCAACTTTCCCAGGTTTACCAGTCAGTTTAATTTGATTATCAATCGTGTAGGCGGGACCTGTCATAGTAAAGTAGTACAGAGGCGTTACTCCGACCGACGATACCGCAGAAGCAGATAAACTATTGAGTGCATTAATATTAATTTCTTGATTCGGGATTGCGTCAAAAGTAATTGTTTGAGCCATTCCAGCACAATTTACTTCAATATTCTTCACGACGGTTTCGGATAAACCTTGAATGTCAGTAACCTTTAAATAAATTTTGTACCAGTAAGTAGCCTCCCCAACTTCACAACCAACGGCGGGCAACGTAGCAGAAATATTATTCCCAATCAAAGGACTATCCTTGTGTTCATGCCCGTTATGAGCAAAAGCAATCGTCCAACTCAAGATTAAATTATTGGCACTCGTCTGAGCATCTGTAACTATTGCAGAGAGATTAACATTATAGTTTTGATTGGGAGGAATGGAAGTAACAGTATCCAAACTGGTACTTAAAACGATAGGTCGTGTATTATTAGCGTAAATGTAAACAGAATCAACCGCAGAAGTTCCTGTACCATTTTGGTCGGTCACTTTTAGCTTTATTTTATAGGTTTGTGAGGTATCTCCAGAAGGTTTAAATAAATAATGTGGAGCAAGTCCTGTACTAAAAACGACATCATCAATACGCCATTCGTAAGTAAGCTCTGTGGCATCGGGGTCATAAGATTTTATGGCACTAAAGGCAACTGGTAACGGAGCTATTCCATTATTTACATCCACTTCAATCTTTGCAATGGGTGGCGTATCTGCCGATGAATAAGTAATTTTATGAGCTTCGTCGCAGGGTGCCGTGTTACCACTTATATAGTAAATGGCATCTTCCTTAGGGTTGAACGTTACACCTACTATCTGGTCAGGAATCTGGACAAAATCTTCAATAGTAGCTGGGTCATAATTTGCATCAAAAGTCATAGCTCGAATCCATTTTGCTCCAAAATCGGCAAAAAACAAAGCATTATGATATTTTGCAGGAAAACGACTTCCTTGATAAAAATTACCAATAACAATCGTGCTACCCTTAAAAACATCCAAGCCATTATAGAAAAATTCTCCTTCGTGAGTTCCCAATTGTTTCTTTGTAGCTTGATTCAGAAAAACATTGGCATGAAAAGCGTGTTCTCTATACTCAAAAACAGGTTTTCTATTAATAGCAGGAATATAAGTAGAATCGTCAAATGCTTCATTGCTCGAATCTATGCCTTCATAATGTGGCCAACCAAAATTTTGGTCACTCGCCGTAACTGTATTTATTTCCTCTCTTTGATACCCCCCAACGTCTCCCACTATCAAAACGCCAGGATTTCCTTCTTCGGAATGATGCCCTCCAGTATTTGGCATTAAGGTCATTCTATATGGATTTCTAAACCCTTTCGCCCACATTCTTGACTGTGCAGCACGTGGTTTATTAGGCTCATAGTGCGGATTTGAAGCATAACCTTCACCTGTCATTGGGTTAATTCTTAGCACTTTACCATTCAAACTGCTATCCATTTGGCAACGGTAACTACCCACATTTTGGGCTGGTGTGATAATTCCTGCATCAATCGCTTCAAAGACATAACCATTATTCCCTGTATCGTTTCCAACTACCGAACCATCTCCCGTTGAAATCAACAATGTTCCATCATTACCAAATACCAAACATCCTCCTCCGTGATTTGGTCCCAAAACAGGAATTCCATCAGAGGGTACATCACCAATTAAAATGAAGCGACTATCAGCAATCAAAGTCGTAAAATCAGTGTTTATATCAGCAGTATAGCGTGTCACTCGGACTATTGTTCCTGCCTGACTCACGTCATCGCCTCCATCATTACCAGTCAACAAAAACTGTCTATTAACAGAATACATCAGATAGATATACCCATTTACAAGGAAATCAGGGTCTAAAACCATAGAAACTAAACCCAAATCTCCTGTACTTAATACTTCATTAGAAATATCAAGCATTAAATAACGTTGTTCAACATTACTGGAATCATAACGAACAGCCCATAGTTTACCATTAGTTTCGTAGGCAAACATTCTTCCAGTTTGGTCAAAGCTACTCCCTACTAAACCAAAAAAGCCATTTCCATGACTTCCTTTAATTTTTAATTCATCTTGAAAACCAGAAACCTGCCCAAAACTTAAAGAAAAAACAGGTATCATAAAAGATATCAAAAAGAGTTTTTTCATTTTAATAGCAAAGGAAAATATCTTTGTTGATAAAAAATGGGCGATATAATATTTCATTCTTGTAAAAATGAGAGATTGTTTAACCTTACAAAATAAAATCAAAAAACTGAGAATACTTGTTACAACTGACCATAAATTACTTATCGGTCATACTTGATTATGACCGAATATCACAACAACTACCCTCTTCGACACTTTAAAATCTGATTCGTTTAAAAAAAATCAAGACGAATGAACTAAATTTGTAAGTATTTCCATTTTAGAGACAGGAAATATTCGGTTTTCGTTGCTTGATATTAGATTATCGTATTTCAATATTTGTAGAACATCACACATCGAATCACGACCATCAAACATCAAATCATGAATATTGAATTAAAACACAGAACATAAAAACAGTATAATGATAAATTACATCACCAAAGCAGTAACCAAACTTTTCGGAACAAAATCTGACCGTGACATCAAGGAATTGATGCCTTACGTTGAAAAAACAAATGCCGAATTTTCAAAACTGCGTAACCTATCTGATGAACAACTTCGTCAGCAAACGACCGAATTAAAAGAAATTATTCAGAAAAATCTTGCAAAGATTGATGCTGATATTTCTGATTTGAAAATGGAGGTCGAAGCAAATCCTGAGATGTCAGTAGATGCTAAAGAAACTATTTTCAACCAAATTGATACACTTGGTCTTGACCGTAATAAGCAATTAGAGGTTGTTCTTCTGGACATTCTGCCCCGAGCGTTTGCCATCGTCAAGGAAACCGCCAGACGTTTTACCGAAAATAAAAAATTAGAAGTAACCGCTACGGTTCAAGATAAATTTCTTGCTGCTAAGAAGAAAAACGTTGAAATTATTGGTGAAACTGCCATTTGGCACAACAAATGGAATGCCGCAGGTAATGAAATTGAGTGGAACATGATTCATTACGATGTTCAGCTTATCGGTGGAGTTGTATTGCACCAAGGTAAAATTTCAGAAATGGCAACGGGTGAAGGTAAAACGTTGGTTTCTACCCTTCCTGCTTTCTTAAATGCTTTGGCAGGTCGTGGTGTTCACTTGGTTACGGTCAATGATTATCTTGCCAAACGTGACTCTGAATGGAATGCTCCTTTATTTGAATTTCATGGTTTGACCGTTGACTGTATCGACAAACACGAACCCAACACAGATGAACGTCGTCAGGCATATTTAGCGGATATTACTTACGGAACAAATAACGAATTCGGTTTCGATTATCTCCGTGATAACATGGCTCGCACGCCAGAAGAGCAAGTACAACGCAAACATCACTTCGCAATGGTCGATGAGGTCGATTCAGTTTTAGTTGACGATGCCCGTACACCCTTGATTATTTCGGGACCAATGGCTCGTGGAGACGAACAAGAATTTGATGCTTTCAATCCTTTGGTAGCTCGCATGGTTGAGCAACAAAAGAAATTGGTACAAGATTTATTGGTAGAAGCCAAAAAATTAATCGCTGCTGGTAATAAAAAAGAAGGTGGTTTAGCTCTTTTCCGTGCATTCAGAGGTTTACCGAAGGCTCGTCCTGTAATCAAATATCTTTCTGAAACAGGTATCAAGCAAATCATGCAGGAAACGGAAAATATCTATTTGGCAGAAAATCAGAAATTGATGCCAGAAGCGGATGCTCCGTTGATGTTTACGATTGAAGAGAAAAACAATCAGGTGGAAATGACTGAAAAAGGTTTGACTTTCATGACTCGCATGGTAGAAAACCCTGATTTCTTTGTAATTCCTGACCTTTCGGTAGATTTAACTGCCATTGAGAAAAAAGCAGAGATTACAGAACAAGAAAGATTACTTGAAAAAGAAGCTCTAATTCGTGATTATTCAGCAAAAACACAACGTATTCACACGGTAAGCCAATTATTAAAGGCTTATACTTTATTCGAGAAAAACGTTGAATATATCGTTGACGAAACAGACGGTAAAGTAAAAATTGTAGATGAGTCAACGGGTCGTATCATGGAAGGTCGTCGTTATTCTGACGGATTACACCAAGCCATTGAAGCCAAAGAAAGTGCCAATATTGAGGATGCAACGCAAACTTATGCAACCATTACGCTTCAAAATTATTTCAGAATGTACCACAAACTTTGCGGTATGACGGGTACGGCTGAAACAGAAGCAGGTGAATTTTGGACGATTTATAAGTTAGACGTAGTAACAATTCCTACAAACCGTCAAATTTCAAGATTTGACCACGAAGATAAAGTTTATAAAACCGTTCGTGAAAAATACAATGCCGTTGCCGACGAAATTCAGGAATTAGTAGATGCAGGTCGTCCAGTTTTGGTAGGTACAACTTCGGTTGATAACTCCGAATTATTGAGCCGTATGCTTTCAATTCGTAAAATTCAACATAACGTATTGAACGCCAAACAACACGCTCGTGAAGCAGACATTGTTGCGGAGGCTGGCCATGCAGGAAAAGTAACGATTGCTACCAACATGGCGGGTCGTGGTACGGATATTAAATTATCAACTGATGCCAAAAAATCAGGCGGTTTAGCCATTGTAGGTACAGAAAGACATGAATCTCGCCGTGTGGACAGACAGTTACGTGGTCGGGCGGGTCGTCAAGGAGACGTTGGTTCTTCTCAATTTTTCCTTTCATTAGAAGATGACTTGATGCGTAAATTCGGTTCAGACCGTATCGCTAAAGTGATGGACAGAATGGGAATGGAAGAAGGCGAAGTGATTCAACACTCAATGATTACGTCTTCGGTAGAAAGAGCTCAGAAAAAAGTAGAAGAAAATAACTTTGGTATTCGTAAACGTCTATTAGAATACGATGACGTAATGAACTACCAAAGAAATGCCATCTACAAACGTCGTCAAAATGCCCTTTTCGGAGAACGTTTAGCCTTAGATATTGCCAATAATACGTATGATGTTTGTTCTGAAATTGTACAAAACAATGCGAATTATGATGAATTAGAATTGCGTTGTATTGAGATTTTGGGAATCATTCCCCCATTCTCACGTGATGAAATTGGCAAATTCAATACCCAACAACGTACTACCCGTTTGTACGAAGCAGCCGAGCAACATTATCAAGCGAAAAATAGAGGTTTGATGGAGAAAGTTGTAAATTTTGCACAAGAGGCTCTTTCTCATGGCTACACAGGTATGCAAGTACCAATTGTGAGTGGCAATATGATGTCACAAATGTTTGCTGATGCACAAGAAACAATTGATACAAATGGTCGTAAATTGATTCAAGAAATGGAGAAATCTATTGCTTTGAGTTTAATTGACCAAGAATGGAAAGAGCATTTGAGAGACATGGACGATTTGAAACAATCAGTTCAAAATGCTTCTTACGAACAAAAAGACCCATTATTAATTTATAAGTTCGAAGCAGTTAAATTATTTGAACGTTTCTTGAGCAGAATCAACATTGATACCGTTAGTTTCTTGATGAAAGCAGATATGCCAGAAATTCAAGAAGCAGAAGCTCCAAAAGCACCCGTAAAGCAAGCTCCTCAGCCTAAATTACAAACTCAAAAAGATGATGCACTTTCTGCATTAATTGGCGGTTTGGCAGGTGGCAGAGGTGACGAACAGGATTATCATGACCCAAGTGGAGGTCAGTCAGTTGAGAAAATTGTACCACGTCAAGCCGTTAAAATTGCTGACCGTAACCAAAGAGTAACAGTTCAATATCGTGACGGTTCAATCAAAGAAAACGTTAAGTACAAAACGGTTGAACATGATGTAGAAAAAGGAACTGCGGTGGTAATAGCTTAATAACTTAGATACCGTTACATCGCTCCTAAAACCGTTCTAAATCTTATTTTAGAACGGTTTTTTTATATAAAAAAATCAAAAATGAGTAGAATTATAAAACGGTAATCTCTTTAATTACAAAAACCTGTATCTTTACACCATTAGTTAACAAACTCTAAATAGTTTATGGCAAAAATTTTACAATTAAGTACATTTGAATCTGATGCAGGCGACCTAACAGTTTTTGAAAAAATATTACCTGGAGATATTAAAAGAGTATTTTACATTAGAGGTAAAGAAGGACATGAAAGAGGAGCTCACCGCCATCTGAAAACATGGCAAGCTTTAATTTGCATATCGGGTAGTTGCAGAGTTTGGGTAGATAATAATATAACTCAAGATTTTTTTCAATTAGATTCGCCCGACAAATGTCTTTTATTAGCACCTGAAGATTGGCACGTTATGGATGAGTTCACAGATTCATCAATACTTTTAGTATTGGCAAATACACAGTATGACCAAGACGACTATATATTTGAACCATATACACAATCTTCCCCAACTGTTAATACTTGATATTGAATTAAATGCAAATACCGTTTCTCAATCTTAAATCTATCAATCAGATTTATGAGGCCCAAATCACAGAAGAAATTTCCAAAGCCGTTTGCTCTGGCTGGTACATTTTAGGAGAAAGATTAAAGCAATTTGAAACAAGTTTTGCCAATTACTGCAACGTAAAATATTGCATTGGTGTTGCCAATGGTTTGGATGCCCTAACAATTATGCTTAAAGCCTCTGAATTTCCTCATGATTCAGAAGTTATCGTTCCCGCAAATTCTTATATTGCTACCATTTTGGCGGTATCCAACGCCAATCTTGTACCAATACCAGTTGAGCCAACCTTAGAAGATTACCTAATTAATCCTCATGCCATAGAAAAGGCAATAACAGCCAAAACGAAAGCCATTTTAGTTACGCATCTTTATGGAAAATGCTGTAAAATGGATGAAATCAACGCTATTGCCCAAAAATATGATTTAAAAGTTTTTGAAGATGCCGCACAAGCTCATGGTGCTATCTATCAAAACAAAAAAGCTGGGAATTTATCTGATGGAGCAGGCTTTAGTTTTTACCCTTCCAAAAATTTAGGAGCAATGGGCGATGCTGGGGCAATCACAACAAATGACGATGCACTTGCTGAAAAAATATATGCCTTAAGAAATTACGGTTCATCTCAAAAGTATATATTTGACTATCAGGGATATAATAGTAGATTGAGCGAAATTCAAGCTACTATTTTAAATGTAAAATTACCTTATCTTGATACAGAAAACGATTGCCGCAAAAAGATTGCGAAGCGATATTTAACTGAAATTGATAATCCTAAAATTACCCTGCCTTCGTCAGATTCTATCGACAATGATGTTTGGCATTTGTTTGTCGTTAGACTTGAAAATAGAGATTTATTTCGACAATTTTTTAGTGAAAATGGTATTGGAACAGATGTCCATTATCCACTTGCACCACATCAACAATTAGCATATAAGTCATGGAGTGAATTAACACTGCCCATTACTGAAAAAATACACCATCAAGTGGTGAGTTTACCCCTCAATACATCTCTTACAGAAGAAGAAATCACCTACATCATTCATTTTATTAATAAATATTAATTATGAATCACCCAATTTCCCAAACCTTATAGAATGTTATTATCTGTCGTTATTCCTGTCTATCACGGAGCAATTACCATAACTCAACTTGTCGAAACCGTACAAGAACAGTTAAAGAGCTATGCCTTTGAAATTATTTTAATAAATGATGGCAGTAAAGATAATTCCGAACAAGTATGTATAGGGCTTTCTGAAAAGTATAAAAACGTTTCTTTTTTATCTCTTCGTAAAAACTTTGGAGAGTTTAACGCCGTAATGTGTGGTTTAAATTACACCAAAGGTGAATATACTGTTATTATTGATGATGATTTTCAAAATCCACCTTCAGAAATAATTAAATTATTAGAAACCGCTCAAAAAGGTAATTTCGATGTTGTTTATAGTCAGTACGATGAAAAAAAGCATCATCCCATGAGAAATTTTGGGAGTTGGTTAGTCAATCAAGTAACTACCTCTTTATTTAAAAAACCTCAAGATTTGTATCTGTCCAGTTTTAAACTTATTAAGAATGAGGTAGTTAAAGAAATTTGTAAGTACAAAGGGCCATATCCTTATCTTGACGGCATAATTTTTAATATTACTGATAATGTTGGTAAAATCACGGTTATTCACAACGACCGCTATCACGGGGCATCCAATTATACAGCCAAAAAATTGGCAGGTTTATTCCTCAATATCATATTTGGTTATTCCCTTTTACCAGTTAGATTATCGTTATTTTTAGGAATGTTATCAACATTTACTGCCATTATATTATCCTTATTGCAGTTTTTTGCCATCGTTGATTACCCAATTAGATTAGTCATTTTATTTTTTGGAGGAATACAGTTAATTTCTATCGGAATTGTTGGAGAATACATCGGAAAAACCTTTTTAACACAGAGTAACACGCCACAATATACCCTCAAAATAAAACGCTTAAACAATGCTGAATAGTAGTGAAGATGAATTTAGAATGATGTATGAAGCCGAAGAAAAACTTTGGTGGTATAGAATTCTTCACGAAAAAATATTGGCTGAGATAATCCATCAATTCCATGAAAACAAAGGCATCAATATTTTAGATATTGGCTGTGGAACGGGTGGTTTATTGACTTTTTTACGTAAAAATAACTACTCAAATATTCAAGGTATTGACTATTCTGATTACTCCATTCACTTTTCAAAATCTCGAAATTTGAATGTACAAAAAATGAGTATCGATGACCTCAATACAAATTTCCTTCCTCAGCAATTCGACGTAATTATCTGCAATGATGTATTTTATTGTTTAGAAAAATCTCAGATTATCAAGGCTTTACAGAATATTTCGCATCTTCTAAAACCAAACGGAATTTTCCTTTCTAATAACAATGCCTTCCCTATTTTCTATGGAACACACGACATTGCAGTTGGTGGAAAATGGCGTTTCACCTTACAGGATTTTCAGGTATTTACGGCAAAATCTACGTTGAAAATTCAATATCATTCTTACTGGACTTGTTTACTTTCTCCTTTGGTTTTAGCTATCAGAATTTCTCAACAATTACAATTAAAATTAGGATTGATTGATACCTCAAAGTTGGTTTCAGACGTAAATGTGCCTCCTCATTGGCTCAATGAACTGTTTTATAAAGTTGTAAAAATTGAAGAAAAGATTCTCAAAAAGGGTTTCTTTGGAAGTTCTCTTTTTTTCACGGCAAGAAAATAAATAGCACCATAATTTAGAGTAGATTATTGATTATTAATCATTTACTGTTTTATAAAATTGATTAATAATCTCATGAAAAATTTATCACAATTCTCTCTATCCAAAATTTACTTATCCCTTTTCTTATCGCTCATGACGGTTTTAAGTGCAAATTCACAAGCCCTTAAAATCCAGCACGATTTGGTAGTTGCCAAAGATGGCTCTGGCGATTTTAGATACATCCAAGATGCCATTGATGCCATTAGGGTTTATCTTCCAAAACGTATTACTGTTCGCATCAAAAAGGGAATTTACAAAGAGAAAATCTCCATTCCAAGCACACTATCAAACGTAACTTTATTGGGTGAAGACGGCACCGTTATTAGCTATGATGATTACTCGGGCAAAGGGAAATTCGAGACATTTGACTCCTACACACTAAAAGTAATGGGGAACGATATTACGTTGGAAAATCTCATCATCGAAAATACTGCTGGACGAGTTGGACAAGCCGTTGCTCTGCATATTGAAGGCGACCGCTGTGTAATGCGAAAATGCAGATTTTTAGGAAATCAAGACACTATTTTTTCTTCTGGAGAAAACGCTCGTCAGCATTTTGTCAATTGCTACATTGAAGGAACGGTCGATTTTATTTTCGGTTCTTCCACCGCTTTATTTGAAAATTGCACTATTCACAGCAAGTTAAATGGCTATGTTTCAGCCGCTTCTACGCCAAACTGGGTCAATTATGGTTACGTTTTCAAAAACTGCAAATTAACTGCTGAAGCTAATGTTGACAAAGTTTTTTTGGGTCGCCCGTGGAGAAGTTTTGCCAAAACAGTTTTTATCAATTGTGAATTAGGCAAACATATTGTCGCTTCGGGTTGGGATAATTGGTCGAATGTTGCCAATGAAACTACCACTTTTTATGCCGAATATAAAAACGTTGGCGAAGGAGCAAACGTCAATGCAAGAGCAAAATGGTCGCATCAACTAATTGATAATGAGGCACTGACATACAGTAATGAGAAGATTTTTGCGGGAAGTATTAACCCAAACTTAAACAATTTCTGGACTCAACCTTCACTTATAGGAATTACTGGCAAAGTTGACACTTCATATTCTAACTTTAGTGCCTATCAAAGCAGTAAAAAATCGCACCCAACTACAGAAATCGTTTCTGAAAAAACATTGAATTCAGTCAATGAATTAAAGGCAATTTCTTATGGAAAAATTGGAGAAAGAGCCTTATTATTAGACGTATTTTCTCCTAAAAAAATGGCGAAAAAAGCATCACCTGCCATCATGATAATTCACGGTGGTGGCTGGCGAACGGGCAACAGAACGCAACATTATCAATTAGCAAGACGCTTGGCCGAGTTGGGTTACGTTTGTTTTACGCCCGAATATCGACTTTCAACGGAAGCACTTTATCCTGCCGCAGTTCATGATTTAAAAACGGCTTTACGTTGGATGAAAGCCAATGCTCAAACTTATCATATTGACACAAGTCGCATTGCAACTTTAGGTTTTTCAGCAGGAGGAGAACTTTCCGCATTCATGGGTGTAACGGCTCAAAATCCAGTTTTTGAAGGAAATAACGGTAATTTGAACCATTCAAGTAAAGTACAAGCAGTCGTTGATATTGATGGAACGCTGTCTTTTGTACATCCAGAATCAGGTGAGGGCGACGATAGCAAACGTACTTCTGCCGCCACTTATTGGTTTGGCTATTCAAAAATTGACAATTTAAAACTTTGGGAAGAAGCATCACCACTTGCTCATGTTGGCAAAAACACGCCTCCCATCTTATTCCTGAATAGTTCCGTAGATAGAATGCACGCAGGCAGAGACGATTTCAGAAAGGTTTTAGACCAAAATCAGATTTATTCAGAAGTCCATTCATTTCCAGATGCCCCACATTCGTTTTGCCTTTTCAATCCTTGGTTTGAGCCAACAATTAAGTATGTTGATGAGTTTTTAAAGAAGGTTTTGAAGTAAAGTTTTGCCACTAAGGCACAAAGACGCTAAGGATATTTTTTTATGACAATAACTTAGAGACTTTGTGTCTCCGTGGCGTACACAAATATCATTTTTTCAAAAAACATTCCAAAACTGCCGATTCGTATCCATAAGCAACTCGCTGAAATTCAAGCATATTAGTAGCTTTGAAAATAAATGGTTTCTCAAAAGTTTTGCCACGAAGGCACAAAGATGCTAAGGATATAAGTTTTATCACAATCACTTAGAGACTTTGTGCCTTCGTGGCGTACACAAATATCATTTTTTCAAAAAATACCGCTCAAAAACAGAATCTTTTTTCAAAGAATATTCCAACACTGCCGATTCGTCTCCATAAGCAACTCGCTGAAATTCAAGCATATTGGTAGCTTTGAAAATAAATGGTTTTTCAATCGTCGTGAGAATTTTTGCAGGTAAAATTCCTTTGGCAATCTGATTAAGGTTTGAAATTGAATTCAGAAAAAAAATGAACAGAATTATCGCCCCTCCCACCGACTTCCAAGTTAAACGTTCCACCATCGAAATTCCTACCAAAATAGAGAGAATAAAAAAAGAAGGGAATGAAACCCTAATATTAAAATCGTTATAAATTCCAATTCTGTAAATAGCTATTAAGCAAGGAAAAATCACCGCAATTTTCCAAAGTAATTTTGCATTATTTTTATAATATTTCAAGAAAAATCCCCAACCGATAAAGTTAGAAAAAGCATAAAGTAAATAGAAGAATAACCACCAAGCAATACCCGTTTGCCAAATAAATTCGGTATTATTAGCGTGAACGCCTTCGGTACTAATAAAGTATAACATCAACGGAAAAAAAGCTAAAACAACCAAAATCATCATTCCTAAATCTTGCATTTTTGAAGCAGAAAACAAGTTTTTCAAGTTCTTTACAAAACAAATTGCCACAAAAGGAAATAAGCCAATTGTCGTTAATGGACTCCAAAACATGGTTGAAAGTAACATCAAAAGCAAGTATTTCAAATCACTTTCAGTTTGTTTTTTTCTAAAATCTTCAATAATAATACACCCGCCCAAACACGCTGGCAAAGTGTGTTGAGTTGCCCATGCGTAGTTCTTGACAAATGACTGAGTGATGAGTTTAAATTGATTGAGTTGGAAATAATACGGCTGAAGATATTCTTGGAAAAATTCAAAATTCATGAGCAATTTAACCACTATCCAAGTATTAGAAAACAACACAACAACAAGCAAAAGATAAAACGTTCTTTTAACTGTAAAAGTGGTTATCCAAGTAAAAACAAGAGCTAAACCGAGTACACTCCAAACGAAAGAAATATACTTACAACTTGCCAAGCCAAATACCTTTGCCAACAAAGCCGAAGGCAAATAATAACCCGTGTAATAGCAAAGATAAGTCTGTTGTTTGGCGTAGTAAACGGGTAAATCATTAGTCATTAAATCATAATATTTAAAATTATTTGCCTGAAAATCATACGTTTGTGGGCGAAACTCTCCAATACCCAAAATAAAATTTATGGCAATCGACAAAGCCACACTCAGTAAAATATTTTGGAGTGTTAAATGCTCCGTTTCTTGCTTAAAAGGATGTTGAAAAACGGTTTTCCAAGTATAAAAAGCAACAAAAAGCACACACGGAATACCCATCCAAAGGTGAATCCAAGTGAGTAAAAATAAAATTGAGGGAATCAATAAATATAAAATGCTAACTATTTTAAGGCTTTGCAGTGTTTTCATGCTTGAAATTAATGTAATTTGAACCTACAAGCAAAAAACCGTTTAGACTTTATTTTGTACCTTTGTTGTAAACATAAAATCGTTCGTGAATATGACATCAATGGTAATTACTCCTCGAAATAAATCTGAGATGAAATTATTATCAGATTTATTCAAAAAAATGCAAATTCAAACGCAATTAGTTTCTGATGAAATTCAAGAAGATTTGGGTTTAGCAATGATGATGAAAGAAGCAGACCACAACGAAAAAGTTTCGAGAGAAAGTAATTTTTGATAAACGATTGACAAATAAGGTTTTAACAGAATTATTGAAATAAATACATTACGTAATGTTTGAAAATTTAAGCAGTAAAATTACCACCGCAATGCGTACCCTTAAAGGTAAGGGACGTATCACTGACGTAAACGTAGCCAGTACCATCAAAGAAATCCGTAAGGCCTTGATGGATGCTGACGTAAACTATAAAGTTGCCAAAGAAATCACCGACCGTATCAAGGAAGAAGCCATGGGGCAGAAAATCTTGATTGCCGTTGACCCAGGGCAAATGTTGGTGAAAATTGTTCACGAAGAACTCGTTAAATTAATGGGTTCGTCGGTACAAGCCATTAACTTGAAACCAGATCCTGCCGTTATCTTAATTGCAGGTTTGCAAGGTTCTGGAAAGACAACTTTCTCAGGAAAATTAGCCCAATACCTCAAGAAAAGCGGTCGTAACGTCCTTTTAGTAGCCTGTGATATTTACCGTCCTGCGGCAATTGACCAGTTGAAAGTGCTTGGAGAACAAGTAGGTGTGGACGTTTATGCTGAACCTGAAAATAAAAATGCCGTTGAAATTGCTCAAAACGCTTTGGCGTATGGGCGTAAAATGGGCAAGCGTGTAATTATTGTGGATACTGCTGGACGTTTGGCAGTTGATGAAGCGATGATGAACGAAATTGCAGCGGTAAAAGATGCAATTAAACCTTCAGAAATCCTCTTTGTGGTGGATTCAATGACAGGACAAGATGCCGTAAATACTGCTAAAACCTTCAACGAACGCTTAAATTTTGATGGGGTTGTCCTCACCAAATTAGACGGTGATGCTCGTGGTGGTGCTGCCCTTTCAATTCGTCATATTGTAGATAAGCCAATCAAGTTTATATCGACAGGTGAGAAAATGGACGCTCTTGACCAATTCTATCCTGACCGTATGGCAAGCCGTATTTTGGGCATGGGTGACGTGTTGAGTTTGGTAGAAAGAGCTCAAATGGCATTTGATGAAGAAGAATCAGAACGTATCAATAAGAAAATTCGTCAGAATCAATTTACGTTTGAAGACTTCTACGCTCAATTACAACAAATCAAGAAAATGGGTAATTTGAAAGATTTGATGGGTATGGTTCCAGGAATGTCGCAAGCGGTGAAAGACGTTGATGTACCAGATGATGCGTTCAAATCTATCGAAGCAATTATCCAATCAATGACACCAAAAGAGCGTCAGAAACCTGAAATTTTGGATATGTCTCGCAAGAAACGTATCGCAGAAGGCTCAGGAACAAGCGTTACAGAATTAAACAATCTCTTGAAACAATTTGACGGAATGCGTAAAATGATGCGTATGATGAACAATGTACAAGATGGCAAAATGAAAATGCCAAACATGAAAAATTTGATGAAAAGATAAATTAATTAGAGTATAATTTATAGAGAATAGAGTTTAGTCAAGTATATACACTAAACTTTATTCTCATACAAATTTTCAAAAAAATCCCTTCTTCACCTTTATTCTCTTAAATTCGTCATTTACGAAAACTACCGTTTACTAACTTTGACGTAAAAAAATAACTTCTCCACACGAGAAAAGGTACTTTTACGTTTTTATCATAAACTTATAACCACTGTTTTTTGAGTTTCCGCCAATGAGTTTTTATAACTCCTCAAACAGCATTAAAAATGAGAAACAGCATTATTAAGTCTATTTTCCTTACTGGATTTACAATTATAACCGTATCCGCTTCAGCTCAGTATTTATCTATGCGTGAAGAACGTCCAAAGATAGACAAAAGCACTAAAAATTTATTTCAAGTCTCTGTCAATCAGGAAACAGCCAGCAATCTTAACTTTAGGATTGTCGTTAATAATCCTGCACAAGAACTTCTAAATGTTAACCTTAAAAATCAAAATGGTCAGCTTTTTCAAGATGATATTTTTCATCGCAGACCCAATTACTCCATGCTTCTTGGTCTTGAAAAATTAGAAGATGGCATTTACACCCTCTCAATTACTACCAACTACGAATCATTTACGAAAAATTTTGTTATTACCACAGAAGAATTGGGAACAAGAAATGGACAAATGTTTTTAGATAGAAAAGTAGAAATTTTAGATACCAAATAACGTTTATTTCAATTTTAACCCATAAATCTAAAACAATTTCCTAACCAACACACTTACCATGACAAAATCAACCAATATGATTTTGAAAGGTGCAGTAATTTCAGCCTTTTTTTTATGTACAATTTCGCAAGTTGACGCACAAACAACTTCAAATGACTCAAAGAAAAAAGTATCAAAAAATGCTGAAAATGCTTTTAAAGTCACACTTTCAGAAGATGAAAAAAATCCGTTAAACTTAAAAGTAAATATCAGTAATCCTTCAAAAGAAACGATGAAGGCATATTTACGCAGACGCAATGACTATACCTTCTTATTTGAAAAATTATTAGGTAAAGAAAATAAGGCTTCTATGCTTCTGGAGCTTTCTCCACTTGAAGACGACGAATATACCTTTGTTGTGAAAACAGAAAATAACTTTTTCATCAAACACGTTAGCCTTCAATCTGGTGATTTAACAACTGCCAAAGTGAATGGAAAAGAAGTGATGACAACCAATCGTACTATCGTTTTGAAAGATGAGTAAAAATAATAGCGTTCAGATTTTGTAGAAATTCTCAAAATCTGAACGCTATTATTTTTATCTAAATTTTAAACAAAACTCATTTCTACCACATCCTCACCTATAATTAGTTTTCCTTCTGTTGCTTTCTGAACATCTTCAATGGTAACACCTGGAGCCGTTTCTAACAGTTTAAATCCTCCTTCGGGCAGAACCTCTAATACTGCTAATTCAGTAACAATTTTCTTTACACAACGCAAACCTGTCAATGGTAATAAACACGTTTTCAACAACTTAGACTCTCCTGCTTTATTAATGTGTTGCATCGCCACAATGATATTTTCAGCAGAAGCCACCAAATCCATTGCTCCACCCATGCCTTTTACCATCTTTCCCGGAATTTTCCAATTAGCAATATCTCCATTTTCAGAAACTTCCATTGCTCCCAAAATAGTCAAATCAACATGACCACCCCGAATCATGGCAAAGCTTTCGGCAGAGCTAAAAAGTGACGAACCATCAACCATTGTAACCGTTTGTTTTCCTGCATTAATCAAGTCAGGGTCAACGTTTTCTTCAGTTGGAAAAGGACCAATTCCAAGCAACCCATTTTCAGATTGTAAAACAACATTTATATTTTCGGGGATATAATTTGCCACAAGTGTTGGTATCCCGATTCCTAAATTGACATAATATCCGTCTTTTACTTCACGAGCAATTCGTTGAGCAATTTGATTTTTATCTAACATCCGCTGATTGTTTTTGATTATCTTACAAAGAAACAAATAAACCGAATGTTAGTCCAAAAAAATCTAAAATTATCATCATATTTTTACTGAACCATTGAGTTTTAAAAGGCGTTCATCAAATAAGAAAAACATAAATCATCATTATCTATGAACTATAAACTATTAGGAAAATCTGGATTAAGGGTTGCAGAAATTGCGTTGGGAACAATGACTTTCGGAACAGAATGGGGTTGGGGAGCGGATTATGAAACATCAAAATCCATTTTTGATGCTTATGCCAATGCCGACGGCAATTTTATTGATACCGCCAATCGTTACACAGAAGGTACTTCCGAAAAAATGCTTGCCGATTTTATCAATACCGACCGTGACCACTTTGTTTTAGCTACAAAATATTCCCTTTTTGACCGTAAAGGTGACCCAAATTTTTCTGGAAATCACCGTAAAAATATGATTCGTTCGGTCAATGAATCACTAAAAAGATTAAAAACTGACTTTATAGACCTTTTGTGGGTTCACGCTTGGGATGGCACTACACCTGTTGACGAAATGATGCGTGGTTTAGATGATTTAGTTTCATCAGGAAAAGTGCAATATATAGGCATTTCGGACACGCCTGCTTGGGTCGTTGCACAAGCTAATACAATGGCAGATTTGAGAGGTTGGAGTCGTTTTGTGGGCTTACAAGTTGAATATTCACTGATACAACGCACCCCAGAGCGTGATTTATTACCTATGGCTAAGTCGCTCGATTTGGCAGTTACACCTTGGGCTCCATTGGCAGGCGGTGCATTGTCAGGAAAATATTTGAAAGGTGAAAAAGGGCGTGTACCAGACAATAGTTTACGAATAAATGAGCGTTCTCAGAAAATTGCTCAAGCCGTTGTAAATGTGGCAGAGGAGATGGGCGTAACTCCCGCACAAGTAGCATTAAACTGGTGCCGTCAGAAAAATCAGGTGGTAATTCCGATTGTTGGAGCAAGGTCTTTAACGCAAATTGAAGATTCTTTGGGTTGTGTAAATTTCAAATTATCTACCGAACAAATTATTAAATTAGACGAAGTAAGTAAGTTTGATTTAGGTTTTCCGCATGATTTTTTAGCTTCGGATAATGTAAAAAATATTCTTTCAGGCGATACTTGGGAGAAATTGGAAAATCATCGAGCGTAGATTAAACATTCTGTTTGAACTATGATTTGAAGGATAACTTAATTTTAAGGTTTTTTATCATCATAAAATTAAGTTAACTTAAAAATCGTAGTGCAGACAGGGTCACTTAAATGGGGGAACTACAAAACCACAATCTCATCAGCATTAGCCACTTCAAAGTTTTGCGTCTTCAAATTTGCGGCAATTACCTCCGACGATTCTCTTGCTCTGGCAATAGCAATGACGTTTTTCTTTTCGTCTAAAACCTCAAAAACCTCACCTTTATCAAATGAACCTATCACTTTTTTGATACCCACTGCCAACAAACTTTTTCTATTCTCTAAAGCATTGCTCGCTCCTGCATCTACTTGTACTTTTCCCGCAATTAGACTGCCCGAAGCCAACCATTTCTGGCGAGCATTTAACGCTACTTTTTCAGGAGAAAAACTTGTACCATTCTGATTTTCAATCGCTTTCAACATTCCGTCTATCGGCTTCATACCAAAAATAACTACTCGTGTACCCATGCGTGTAGCCATACGAGTATAAGTTAATTTAGAAATCATACCGCCCAAACCTAAAGAAGACTTATCGTCATTAGCTAATCCAAGCACTGAAGAATCCACCTTCGGAATAAAAGGAATAATATTTTTATCAGCATCCAAAAGTCCACCAACAGAAGTACATAAAAGCAATGTATCTGCCCCAAAACCAGTGGCAATCAGCGTTGCCAATTCATCATTATCGGAGAATTTTAATTCTAAATTACTAACCACATCATTTTCATTGGCAATTGGAATAATACCATTTTTCCAAAGTTCTTGATAGGTTTCTTTCAATTGTAAAAACTGATTTCTGTTGGCAAAATGATGTCTTTCACACAAACTTTGAGCAACGGTAATTCCGTATTTTGAGAAATATTGTGTGTATTTTGCCAACAATAAAGGATTACCAATGGCAGCGGCAGCTTTGCGTTCTGAAATTGTCCCTTTATAATTTTGGATAAACCCTCTCCCTGCTCCTACTGCCCCCGACGACACCATAACAATCTGATAATCAACATGAAGAATCGAAATCTGACGAGCTATTTCTTGCAAAATATCTTCATTTAACTCGCCTGTTTTATGCGTAATTGAAGCAGTCCCAAATTTTATAACGATGATTGGTTTAGACATTTCTAAATATATGATTGAAGAATAATGGAATGAGTGATTAATTTTACCCTGCAAAAATACGAATTATACTGAAAACATTTAGATTTACGAAAGTGTATTGATTCGCCTTTTTGAAAATCCATGTTTAGTGGTATTCGCCTTTTCGCAAATCACTTTTTGTTCAGTATATCTTTTCTCTACAAACGGCTATTCTTTCCTTTTCTATCAAACCCTAAAGAGATGCTCTAATGATGATTCAGTAAATAGACAACGCTTCTCAAGTGATTTTTTGAGAGCTTTTACATATTCTCCACGAGGAATTTCAATTGCACCAAAACGACGAACATTATCATTAATAAATTGAGTATCAAGCAATTCAAACTCTTGACACTTTAAAATTTCCATTAAATAATGAAACGCAACTTTTGAGCCATCGGGTACTTTATAAAACATTGATTCCCCAAAAAAAGCTCCTCCAATAGAAACACCATAAAGACCTCCAACTAAACGGTTTTCAATATACGTCTCAACAGAATAAGCCAATCCCATTTGGTGTAATTCGCAATAGGCTTCAATAATTTCTTCCGAAATCCAAGTTTCGTCATCTCCTTTTCGAGCAGCGGCACAATTTCTCATGACACCCTCAAAGTCGGTATTAATTCTTACCTCAAAAGTTTTTTTATTAAGGACAGGACGCAACGATTTGGGCGGTTTATAAGTATCAATCGGAATTATGGCTCTTGGGTCTGGCGAATACCAATATAACGTCCCATCAGTATCTGCCATCGGGAAAATACCATTCATGTAGCCATAAATTAGGTCATCTGCTGTGAGCTTATTTGTATTTATTTTCGGAGAAACAGACATTCTTTAATGTTAAGTATTTTGTACTAATTAAAATTAAGTAATCATCTCAAACTTCAAGCCTAATTTTCACTTCAATCTTAATATAACGCACAACATTTCATTTTTAGGTTTATCAATGCCATATTTTCATAAAAGCATTTATCAATTTTATAAAAAATATCTCTAAAATCCAAATATTACTAACCCGAAAAATGACTAATTATTTGATTTTTAATACCTTAACGATATATCCGATTCTTTTTCCATTAAAATACATTGAGTAGTGAAAGAATGAAACTTTTTGATATTTTTCATAAATAACGGGAGATAGCACCAAAATGTTTTCAAAGATAAATTATTATAAATCTTTATAAAAGAACAATAAAAACAGGTCTGTATCACTTTTAAACACCGATTCTTAGTCGCCTTCATATCCTAAAAAAAATAAAAACGCAAAAAAACATTGCATCTTCCATTTTGTTTTGGTAAACTTTGCATGATTATTCGATTTCAAGCATTTCAAGGTCGGTTAATTTATTAATAAAAATGGAATACGAAGTAAAATTCATATCATATTCTTATCTCCCCACACCTATTTTTAGGTGTACGTTCTTCCGTAGGGTCTGATACCCTAATGCATTTTTGTCTGTCTATGTGACGGATATTTTATCGAAATATTTTTCGTGTATTTATTAACAATCTAAGGCTTTCTATTAAGCCATAGTTATTCATCATCTTGTTTTTTTACTCAAAAACAATTTTAGCTAAAACTTATAGTGGAAAAAGAATCAGCTTCTGAGGTTTTAACCAATAATTATACAGTTCAAGTTGCTACAACTGAACATTTACATCTTGCTGAAGCCATTTGTTACGAAATGGAAGAATCTGCCAAAGCTCGTGGAACTGGTATTGCCAAACGTTCTCCCGAATATCTTCGTGATAAAATCAACGAAGGGAAGGCAATTATCGCTACCGATGATGCAGGTGAATTCATTGGTTTTTGTTACGTAGAAACATGGGAACATGGAAAATTCGTGGCAAACTCTGGACTCATCGTAAAACCCGAATGGCGTAAATATGGCATTGCCAAAGCCGTAAAAGCAAGAGCTTTTGAATTATCAAGAAGTAAATATCCTGATGCCAAAATCATTGGTATTACTACGTCGTTGGCGGTGATGAAAATTAACTCTGAATTGGGTTATGAACCAACTACTTTCTCAGAATTACCAGTAAATGATGCTTTCTGGAATGGTTGTAAATCATGCGTAAATTACGACGTTTTGACTCGCACCGACCGTAAGCATTGCTTATGCACAGGTATGATTTTCGACCCAGAGTGGGAGAAAAACAAAGCCAAAAGAGAAAGCGAAGCCATAAAACAACCACAACAAGAAGAACACGAACCGTGGAATTTCTTGAAAGACGTAAAAGTATTAGAACGCTTGAAGTCTATCAAAGAAAAGATGTTTTTGAAAATGCAAGCTAAAAGAGCTGAGAGACAGGCGGTTTAGGGATATTACAAACTCTCGATTAGTAGCTCGCATCTTGTCCACAATGGAATTGGAAGCACTGTTTAGTAGCTCGCATCTTGCGAGTTACTGGTATTAACAGGCTTCCAGCCTAATTTTATGTAATTGTATAGGCTGGAAGCCTGTTAATACTAATCACTCGCAAGATGCGAGCGATTGATGGGGAGCTTAAAACACCAACAAAAGTAAAAATGGGTCGAAAAATTTCTATATTACTTTTCGTATTAGTACAGATTATTGTTTATGCTTTTTTCTTAATATATATTTTACTTGGTTTAGCATTCTATTACGATATTGATTCTGATGTCAGAGGGGAGATTGGGTTCAGTAAAGCAGACAAACTAACAATTATTGGTTTTCTTTCATGGACAATATTCAGTATATATCTACTTGGAATTATCAGACGTTTACCTCGGAAATAATGGACAAATGATGACCAAACCAAAAGTAATCTTAGCATTTTCGAGAGCTTTCCTCGCCGTTGTCTGTGTCTCCACAGACAACCATGCCAAATTAAATTGATATAGTCGTCTGTGGAGACACAGACAATGGCAGTAAAAAACTATTTACAAAACGACTTTAAAATAAATTCAAAAATACCAGCCCATCACAATTTACGTGGTGCTGACAACAAAAAATGAGTAAACCAAAAGTAATCTTAGCATTTTCGGGAGGGCTTGATACCTCCTTTTGTGTAAAATATCTATCCGAAGACCGTGGATTTGAAGTACATTCTGCCCTTGTAAATACAGGCGGTTTCAGCGATGAGGAATTGAAAGACATTGAGCAGAAAGCCTACGGTTTGGGCGTTGCCAGTCACGTAACATTGGATGTAGTTGAAAAATACTACAATGATTGTATTCGCTACATGGTATATGGTAATGTTTTGAAAAACAATACTTATCCGCTTTCAGTATCAGCAGAGCGTGTTTTCCAAGCAACTGCCGTAGCTGAATATGCTAACAAATTAGGTGCAAAAGCCATCGCACACGGAAGTACAGGAGCAGGAAACGACCAAGTTCGTTTTGATGTGGTTTTCCAGATTATGGTTCCTGATGTGGAAGTAATTACGCCAATCCGTGATTTGAAATTATCTCGTGAAGCAGAAATTGAATATTTGAAAGGAAAAGGCGTTGTTCGTGATTGGACAAAATCTACTTATTCAATCAACAAAGGACTTTGGGGAACATCGGTTGGCGGAAAAGAAACTTTGACTTCAAACGGATATTTACCAGAATCTGCTTGGCCAACGCAAGTGACTAAAACAGGCGAAGAAACGGTAAAATTACACTTTGAGAAAGGTCAATTAGTGGGAATCAATGGCGAGACAATGTCACCAGTTGCGGCAATTTGTAAATTAACTGACATTGCAGCTCCTTATGGCGTTGGTCGTGACATTCACGTGGGAGACACAATCATCGGTATTAAAGGACGTGTTGGTTTTGAAGCCGCTGCTCCTTTATTGATTATCAAAGCTCACCATTTATTGGAAAAACACACGCTTACCAAGCAACAATTATACTGGAAACAGACTCTGGGGGAATCTTACGGAACAATGCTCCACGAAGGACAATTCTTAGAGCCTGTCATGCGTAATTTTGAAACCTTCTTGGCTGATACTCAAGACAATGTAACGGGAACGGTTAATATTCATTTAGCACCATATCGTTATCAAATGATTGGAATTGAATCTAAATACGATTTGATGTCGTCTATTTTTGGAACTTACGGAGAGATGAATAATTCGTGGACAGGTGATGATGTAAGAGGATTCTCAAAAATTGTTTCAAATCAGACGATGATTCATCGGAAGGTGACGGATTATGCGGGGAAATAAAGAAAGTTTATGAGTCAAGTGTTTATGAGTTTATCTTTCTAAGAAGTATTCTCATAGGCACTTAATCAATATTTTCTTTGATAAAAATTCTACAAACCACATCAATATATTATGCAAAACTACAAAGACCTCAAAGTATGGCAGAAATCACACCGTATTGTTCTAAAAGTTTATCAACTCACGAATGGCTTTCCTAAAAGTGAAGTTTACGGCTTGGTAAGTCAATATAGACGAAGTGCGGTTTCTGTTTCAGCAAATTTGGTAGAAGGATGTGGCAAATATTCATCAAATGATATTGCTAATTTCTTTCAGATTGCACTTGGTTCACTCCATGAAAGTGAATATTACAATTTATTAAGTAAAGATTTAGCTTATATCTCTGAAGAGGAGTACAAAAACTTAGAGGAACAATTTAGAGAAGTTAAGGCTATGTTGGTTGCATTAATAAAAACTGTTCGGAATAAATAGTTTACGGGTTAATTTTATGCAGTACAATTAAAGGAAACATGAGTAAAGAAAATATATCTATCTTACAAATTGTCATCTTTAGCACTCATAAACTCATAAACTCCTGAACTCATAAACTAAAAAAATGAAAATAGGAATAATAGGCGGTGCAGGATATACAGGAGGCGAATTACTCAGAATTTTAATCCATCACCCCGAAGCAGAAATAGTTTACGTAAACTCAAAATCGCAAGCAGGAAAACCTGTTTATAATACGCACACTGATTTATTAGGCGATACAGATTTACGCTTCTCCGACGACTTACATACCAACGTTGATGTTATTTTTCTTTGCTCTGGACACGGAGAATCTAAGAAATTTTTAGCGGCAAATCCTGAATTCAAATCAGTTAAAATCGTTGATTTAAGTACCGACTACCGTGACCAATCGGAAGGTTTTGTGTATGGTTTGGCAGAATTGCAACGTGATAAAATCCGTCAGGCAAATCATATTGCTAATCCAGGATGTTTTGCGACTTCCATTGAATTGGCTTTATTGCCTTTGGCTCAAGCGGGTTTAATCCATGACGATGTTCATGTGTCGGCAGTTACGGGTTCTACGGGGGCGGGACAAAGCCTTTCGCCAACAGGGCATTTTTCTTGGAGAAGCAATAACATTTCCATTTATAAAGCCTTCACGCATCAGCATTTAACGGAAATCGGCATGGTGATTTCTTCTTTTCAAGGAACAAATCCAACGGTTAATTTTATTCCGTATCGTGGTACTTTCACTCGTGGAATTATGGCAAATGTTTATACCAAGTTTTCGGGAACATTAGCAGAAGCAACTGAACTTTATAAAAATTATTATCAATCGCACCCATTCACACACGTAAGTGATGTAGCTGTGGATGTGAAACAAGTAGTTAATACCAACAAATGTTTAATCTCTTTAGAAGTTCACGATGGTAATTTATTGATAACCAGCATCATCGACAACCTTACGAAGGGAGCATCAGGACAAGCGGTTCAGAATATGAACTTGATGTTTGGTCTTGATGAAAAAACAGGATTAGGTTTAAAATCTGTTGGAATGTAATCGTAACACAGACTTCAATCTGTTAAATTCCAAGCAGACTAAAATCTGTGTTACTAATAAACCCACAAAATGCAAAAGCTATTATTACTAATCTTACTGCTCAATTCAATAGTTTTCAACAGTTTAGGACAAGAAAAGAAACCATATAGTCGCAAAGGAGAATATTACTTTTTTTGGGGATATAACCGTTCAGAATACGCCAAATCAGATATTACATTTAAAGGAATTGGTTATGAATTTACGTTAAAAGATGTGGTTGCCAATGATTTACCAATTCCATTTAGTGCGGAAGAATATTTAGACATAACCAGACTTTCTATTCCACAGTATAATTTCAGAGTTGGTTATTTCTTCAAAGACCATTGGGCAGTTTCATTTGGTTCAGACCACATGAAATACGTAATGGTCAACGAGCAAATGTCAACCATTTCGGGGCATATTTCAGCACAGGTTTCTTCTCCTGCGATTGACGTTCAAGCAATAAATCCTGCCTATGTTGGGGATTTTGACAATCAACCCTTTAAAATAAATAAGGATTTTTTGACTTACGAACACACCGACGGTTTTAACTACGTCCATTTTGAACTCGACCGTTATGACCGCCTTTGGAAAGCCAAAAATGATATTCAGGGCGTTGATTGGCTTGTAGGCGTGGGTGCAGGAACTTTAATTCCACGCACAGATTCTTATCTTTTTAAAGTCGGTAAAAATAACCATTTCAATTTTGCAGGCTATGGTTTTTCTGCCAAAACTGGATTACGATTTGACTTATCACGAAGGCTCTTTTTCCAAACGGACGTGATGGGAGGATTCGTTCGGATGACCAACGTTCATACAACTGGTAGAGACGACACAGATTATGCTCAACAAAGCATTTGGTTTGGTCAGTTCTATGGAGCATTGGGTTACAAATTTGGAAGACATAGAAATAAATAAAATAGTTATTGGTTATCAGTTACTGGTAAACAAGCACAGTACTGCTTTGCTTTACTGATAACCAATAACTAATAACCAATAACTGATACAATGAATCTTTTTAATGTATATCCACTTTACGACATTACTCCTGTTAAAGCTCAAGGGAGCAAATTATGGGACAAAAATGGCGTAGAATATCTTGACCTTTATGGAGGTCATGCCGTAATTTCAATTGGACATTCTCACCCACATTATGTACAGAAATTAACGGAACAATTAAGCAACTTAGGATTTTACTCAAACTCAGTAAATATTCCCATTCAGCAAGAATTAGCTACCAAATTGGGCGAGCTTTCGGGCTATGATGATTATGAGTTATTCCTTTGTAATTCGGGAGCAGAAGCCAACGAAAATGCTTTAAAAACAGCATCATTTTATAATGGTCGTAAAAAAGTAATTGCTTTTTCAAAAGCGTTTCATGGAAGAACGGCAGGTGCAGTAGCGGTAACTGATAATAAAGCAATTATCGCCCCTATCAATTACGACGAACACGTAACGTTTTTACCTTTTAATGACGTTGAAGCTCTAAAAGAAAACATCACGGAAGAAGTTTGTGCGGTTATTGTAGAAGGAATTCAAGGCGTTGGAGGAATTAATGTTTGTTCTGACGAATTTTTGAAAACTGTTCGTGAAATGTGTGATAAAACTGGAGCCATTTTAATTTTGGATTCAGTTCAGTGTGGATACGGTCGTTCAGGAAAATTCTTCTCGCATGATTTCTCTGGAATTCGTCCTGATATTATGACTACTGCCAAAGGAATGGGTAATGGCTTTCCAATTGGTGGCGTATTAATTTCTCCAAAATTCAAGGCAAAATTTGGAATGTTAGGCACCACTTTCGGAGGAAATCACTTAGCTTGTGCGGCAGCAGTAGCGGTTTTAGATGTGATGAAAGACGAGAATTTAATGGAAAATGCCACTCAAAAAGGAGAATATTTATTTGAAAATTTAAAGCAAATAAATGGCATCAAAGAACTTCGTGGACGTGGCTTGATGATTGGTATTGAATTTGAAAAACCAGTCGATGCCATTAGAGATACATTATTGTTTGAACACAAAATTTTCTGTGGTTACGCAGGTAAAAATACACTCAGACTTTTACCAAGTTTAGCTTTAGGACAAGCGGAATGTGATAGATTCTTAGAAGCGTTATCGCAAACAGTAAAAGTGTAGCATTTAGTTATTAGTGCTATAACGTACTATTAATCATAAACTAATTTAAAATATAAAAAGGCTGATAATTGATTTATCAGCCTTTTTTATTTGCGATTAAGTAATAGGACAAAACACCATTTTTAAATCCCACAAACCATTGATAATCAATCTTATAATAATTGTAATTCGTCATTATACTTACTTATATCGGAGAATCTTCTTCAGCTAAAATTTTAGTAATTATTTTTTTCCATACAATCGTTTCTTCTTTGCTAATAATTTTCTCTTCTGTTGAATTTTCAGATTTACTAACACTCTCTAATCTTTTATAAGTTAATCCATTCATCACAGATTCGTTTCTCCATAAATCAATTGTAATACTATCCTCTTCGGAAGTTTCCCCACGAAAATGCCTTGCCAATAATATGTAGTCTATTTTTAACATTAGGGCTAATTCAGATTTTATGAAAATAAAAACGCCGTAAAACAGGCGACTTATTTAGCGAAATAATTACAGTTTATATAATTGAAGACTGAAAATTAGTGAATAGGTAACAGAAATTGAATAAAAAAACTTAAAAAAACTCTCGAATCTGACAGATGCAAGTAGAAATTTTCAATTCACTGACTTTTACGATTTATAAATCCTAAAAGAGATGATTATCAAATACTTATCGGTCTAATTAGCAATTAATAAACCATTAAAACAACCCTCCTTATCGTGTATAGTATATTTTTGGCAAGGGTTTTGTAAAAGAGGTATCAGCAATAGACCGCCATACATTTTGATATTAACTCAGAATGTGATTATTTTGCGTTTCTTTTGCGTTTCTTTTGCGTTATTTTAAACGTAATTAAAAGAAACTTTCATTAATAATTTTGTATTACAATATGTCTTTCTGAAAGAGAGGCAAACAGCAGATAACAAATAAATAACTATTTAAAAATGGCATTAATTACCAAAATTAGAGAGAAGTCGGGAGTGGCAGCAGCAGCTATTGCTATCAGTTTAATTCTCTTCCTTATCGGTGGGGATATTTTCCAAGGTCGTTCAAGCTTCTTTGGCGGCTCAAGTGATGTTGTGGGAGAAATTGGTGGTGAAAACATCAAGTTTCAGGATTTCCAAAAGAAGGTTGAAGAACTTTCTCAAAACTATACACAACAGGCTGGTCGTGGTCCGGGTGAGCAAGAATTAGCTCAAATGCGTGAACAAGTTTGGAATCAATACATTATGGATTTGGCTTATGGAAAAGAGTACGAATCTTTAGGATTAGCGGTTACGCCAAAAGAATTAGTTGACATGGTTCAAGGTGAAAATATTCACCCTTCGGTACGTCAACAATTTACAAATCCACAAACAGGGCAGTTTGATAAAAACTACGTTATTCAGTTTTTGAAAAACTTCAAAACGATGCCAGTAGCACAACAACAAGCATGGGCAAATTTTGAAAAATCATTAAGCCAAGACCGTTTGAGAAGCAAGTATGAGAATTTATTGAGAATGTCAACCTACACAACTAACGCAGAAGCTCAGAAAGAATATACTGCTCAAACTGCTAAAGTTGACGTTCGTTATTTGTATGTTCCATTCTATTCAGTTGCTGATTCTGCGATTAAAGTATCAGACTCACAATTGGAAGAATATTTGAATAGCCACAAAGACCTTTTCAAAGGACAAAGCACTCGTTCTTTACAGTATGTTACTTTCCCTGTAATTCCTTCAAAAGCCGATACAGCATCTTTTTATAACGACATTAAGCGTTTAGCAAAAGAATTAGCGGTAACAAAGAATGATTCAGCTTTTGCAATGATGAATTCAGACGTGAAAACGCCATACTATGCTACTTTAGCTGAAATTCCAGAAGCAGTAAAAGGTTCTTTAAGTTCAATGGTAGTTGGAGGTATTTATGGCCCTTTCAAAAACGGTTTATCATATTCAATCTATAAATATGGTGGTGTTCAGAAAGATTCATTATACACAGTTCGTGCAAGCCATATCTTAATCAATGCAGACAAAAACGCACCAGATTCAGTAAAAGCTGCAGCTCGTAAACGTGCTGAGGGAATCTTAGGACAAATTAAAGGTGGTGCATCTTTTGAAGCGATGGCACAACAGTTTGGTTCAGACGGAACAGCTCAACAAGGTGGAGATTTAGGTTATTTCAAAAATAATGGTGGAATGGTTAAGTCGTTTGAAAACGCAGTATTTGGTTATTCAGGAACAGGTTTGTTACCAGGTCTTGTTGAAACAGATTTCGGTTATCATGTAGTAAAAGTTACAGAAGCTAAAACTAACACTCGTTATAAATTAGCAGCAGTTAACCGTACAATCTCTCCAAGCCAAGCTACAATGGACGAAATATTACGTAAAGCAGATGCTTTTGCTTCAGCAAATGATACTAAAGATAAATTTGAAGCAGCTTTGAAAAAAGATAAATCATTATTGATGCTTCGTGCTGACAAAATCCAAGAAGGAGCAACTGGTGTAAATAACTTGCAAAATGCTCGTGATATTGTTCGTTGGGCATTTAATAACGATACTAAAATAGGTGAGGTTTCAGAAGTTTTCCAAAATGACAATCAATATATCGTTGCTCTTGAAACTGGTGCAACAAGCAAAGATGTTGTGAAAGTTGATGACTTCCGTGATGAATTGACTGCTCGTGTTAGAGGTGATTTAAAAGCAGAGCAAATCACGAAGAAATTAGGTGGTATTTCAGGTACTTTAGAGCAAATTGCTCAGAAGTATGGTGCAGGTGCATTAGTTGAAACAGTAAGCGATTTAACGCTTGCACAAGGTGTATTGACAAGTGCAGGTGCTGACCCAACTGCATTAGGAAAAGCATTCGGTTTAAAAGTAGGACAAAAATCTAAGCCTTTCAAAGGAGAAGCAGGTGTATTTGTAATGGAAACAACAAAATCTACTCCAGCTCCAGCTATTGCAGATTTGACAATGTATAAAAATTCAGCAAAAATGATGGCAGCACAAAGAACATCATTCTATATCAACGAAGCAATCAAAGAAAATGCTAAAGTGGTTGATAACAGAGCTAAGTTTTATTAAGATTTGAATACATAAAAACAAAGAAAGCACCTCAAATGAGGTGCTTTCTTTGTTTTATACTGTTTTACTTTTTTAAAGGTAAATTATCATTAGCTTCAACGATTTTTGTTTCATTTTCCAATAATTCCCACCGATACGCACAAGTTTCATTACTGCCACATTTCGGACATTTCCACTGCCAATTAGTATCATCACTCAAAGTAATACTTGCCTCAATAATTATCTTTTTGATAGCGTTTCTCTTATTTGTAATAAATTCAGAAGTTAGTATTTTATCAACATCAATTAAATCTACCAATTGATTTTTATTGATATATTCGACAAAAAGCTTCGGAATAAAATATGACGCAACGTAAGCCTCAACGTCTGTTATTGTGATTTTAGCATTTCCACAAGCTAAACATCTCCACCCGCTGATTATGTGAGAATCATTTTGCATTCGGTCGAGAATAGTTGCTAAAGAATCCCCAGAAGCAAGTCCGTAAGCGAGTGATTGAAAAGCTCCAAAAATTCTCCCTTTCCACAAACCACCAATATCATTATTGCCAATAACTACATCATTAAATGACCCCATTCCACCATAAGCATGCAAATGATGTTCGACACTTTTTGAAGTTTCCCATAATTTCATATCCTCTTGCATCCATTTTTCCCAATGGTCGTAGCCTTCAGTTTTAAGGATTTGGGATAATATTTCTAACGATATTTTATAGTAATCAGTCATAAAGCGAAGAAAGGATTTGCCGATATAACAAAAAAGGACTTATAATCAATTGATTATAAGTCCTTTAAGTGGGCCCACTTGGAATCGAACCAAGCACCTACTGATTATGAGTCAGTTGCTCTAACCGAATGAGCTATAGGCCCTACAAAGCGTTTAATTTCTTTGTAGTGCAAATTTACAGCTTTATGACCATTTCTACAAAATATGTTTTTAATTTTTCCGTTAAACCTTTAATATTATCTGTTATCTAACCAGAAAAATCAATAAATATATTAATCCACATTAAGCATGAAAAAGAAATTAGTATTGGCTTTAGGTATTTTTGCAGCCACATTTGCTCTTAGCACAGAATCAGTAAAAGCCCAAGATGGTAGAGGGGAACGTTCACAACAAAATTTAACTCCTGCTCAAAAAGTAGATAATCAAATTCAAAGATGGACAAAGGCTTTGAATTTGTCAACAGACCAAGTTGGTCAAATTAAACCATTATTATTAGAATTAAATCAGAAAAGAGAAGCGATGCGTGATGCCCCTGACAAACGTGCTGCTATGAAGGAAATGAAAGATTTGGTAACATCGCAAGATGAAAAAATGAAAACAATTCTTTCTGCTGAGCAATATACCAAATATGAAGATATTAAAGATGAGGCAAAAGACCGTATGAAAGGTAAATTTGGAAGAAGAAACTAATTTTAGCGAGTAACAAAAAGAGGGAAGATTGTAGATTAAAAGTATCTACAATCTTCCCTCTTTCATTTTAACTTAAATCTACTTCCCGTATTTTTTAGCTTCTTTTAATATTGCCCCTGCTGCTCCAGAAACTGGATTTGGCACACCTACAATTGTCTTTTTCACCTTTCCAGAAGCATCTAAGAAATAAAGTGTTGGATAACCTTCAACTGGATATTGTTGGGCTACTGCTGGGCCTTCTCCGTTTTCGTAATCCATTGCTACGCAAACATATTTTGAATTCATGTAATCACCTAATGCTTTATCCACAAATACCTGCTTTTTTAGCATTTTGCAAGGTCCACACCAAGTAGTGTAGCAGTCCATCATCACCATTTTATTTTCTTTTTTAGCTTTCGCTAAGGCTTCTTTAAAGGTTCCGTTAAAGAATTGGATTCCTGTGGTTCCGTCTTTTTTAGCTGGATTTTTTCCCGCAAAAACACTGATTGACAAAACAATAAGTAAAGCGGTTAAGAAATTTGATTTTAACATTTTATTATTTTTTTAAATTTGAATTATATACGAATAATTATGACAAATATTATGCTATACTAATTGCATTTTTGCAACCTTCGGGTCGACAATAGCTACATCGTGTTCAAAATCTAATTTTATTCTCCATTTCTGCATTGTTGCGGCACCAATAATAGCCTCTTCACTCAATCCAGGAATCACTAAAAATTCATCCGATAAAAGTACATCGTCCATATAAAAGTCAAGACTTACTCTTTGTGTTACTTCAATATAATGTCCTTCAGCGGCAGTACCCATCATACGAATACGCCCCAATTGAGTTGGGTTTTCTAAATTTTCTAAATACTCTGGGTTTATACATGAAAGATTTGCCCCAGAATCATAAAGGGTATAAAGATGCTTTTCGCCTAATGAGCCTGCAAAAAGTAAAGGTTGTTTGATAATTGACATAGCTTTTTTGTTAATTTTAAAGTAGGTAAAACTCAATTGATATGCTAAAAATAAGGGTTTGTAAACTTATCTACAAACCCTTATACCTAAATATTATTTCCGAATCACCGCCCCAATTTCCTTCTCAAATGCTCCCATCAATTTCTCCATTGTTTTGTCGATAACTTTATCGGTAAGCGTTTGTTCGTAATCTTGTAAAGTGAAACTCACCGAATATGATTTTTTACCTTCACCTAAATTATCGCCTTGATACACGTCAAAAACATTGATTTGCTTCAACAAATTTTTCTCATAATTACGAGCAAATTTCTGAATTTGGTCGAAACTTACCGTTTTGTCAATTACTAATGAAAGGTCACGACGCACTTCTGGGAATTTCGGTAATTCAGCAAAAACCGCCTTATCATTATATTGTTTGAATAAATAATCCCAATCAATATCCGCAAAGAAAACGTGTTGTTTTACTTCTGCTTTTTTGGCTACGTTTGGTTTAACTAAACCTAATTTCACGACTTCTTTCTTATTCACTAAATAACTCAAACCATATTCGAAAGTAGCCGAATTTTCAAGAGGTTTACTGTCGAAATTTTTCACACCAAGACTGCCCAAAACTTTATTCACCGCACTTGCAAGCGTATGGAATGCTACTTTTTGAGATTTCATTTGCCAAGTTTCATTTTCGGTATTACCCGTAATAAAAATGGCTAAATGACGTTTTTCTACGTATTTATCGTTGATTTTATGGTACGTTTTTCCGAAATCAAATACTCGTAAATCTTTCTGGCGACGGTTGATATTATAAGCCAACACTTCCAAACCTGAGAACAACATTGTCTGACGCATTACGCCCAAATCTTCTGAAAGTTTATTCAAAATTTCAACGTTATCATTCGGCAAATCAGCCTTGATTAATTCTGCATAAACAGGTTTCGTCAAAGAGTTGGTAATGATTTCGTTGAAACCATTGGCTGCCAAAATTTGTGACAATTTCAATTGTAAATTATCACGGTCTTTCGCAGGAAAACTCGAAAGATAATCCGTTCCTAAATTCTCTGAAAGTTCGATATTGTTGAAACCATAAATACGTAAAATTTCTTCAATTACGTCTGCTTCACGGGTCACATCTACTCGGAATGGAGGCACAATTGCCGTAAATCCATCTTCATTTTCATCCTGAATTTGAATATCCAAAGCCGTCAGAATATCTTTAATCAGCGTTTTTTCTAACTTTTTACCAATCAAACGATCAATATTTTTGTATAAAACCTTGATGTTAAAATCAGCAATTGGAGAAGGATAAAAATCTGTAACTTCCGAAGCCACTACGCCACCCGCCAATTCTTGAATCAACAAAGCAGCGTGTTTTAAAGCAAATAATTTTGCCTTTGGGTCTGTTCCACGCTCAAAACGGAATGAAGCATCTGTTTTCAAGCCATGACGTTGAGCCGTTTTACGTACAGAAGCAGGGTCGAAATACGCCACTTCTAAATAAACACGAGTAGTTTCTGGCTTAATTCCAGATTTCATTCCACCAAAAACTCCAGCAATTCCAACAGCTTCTTCAGCATCACAAATCATTAAATCGGTTTCACCCAAAGTACGCTCAACTTCATCTAATGTTGTAAATTTTGTACCTGCTTCCAATGTTTTTACAACAATTTTCTGCCCTTTGATAGCGTGCCAATCATAAGCGTGCATTGGCTGACCAAGTCCGTGACAGATATAATTGGTAATATCCACAATGTTATTGATTGGACGCAAACCTATGGTTTCCAAATACTTACGTAACCACTCTGGCGAGTCTTGCACTTTTACGCCATCAATCGTTACTCCGCAAAAACGAGGACAATCTTCTGGTTTTTCTACGACTAATTCAATCGGGAAATTATTATTTTCAACTTTGAAATTTTCAACCGAAGGCAACGTGATAGCTCGACCCGTTTTTGCTTTCACGTCACGAGCAACGCCCCAATGCGAAGCCGCATCAGCACGGTTTGGTGTCAAACCAATTTCAACTAACAAATCTGCTTCTAAGTTGAAATATTGTGCAGCAGGCGTTCCGTTTGGAAGCTCAGTATCAAGTACCAAAATTCCGTCATGTGATGTTCCTAAACCCAATTCGTCTTCGGCACAAATCATTCCTTCCGAAAGATGTCCATAGGTTTTTTTGCTCGTAATCTGGAAAATTGCTTTACCTGCGGCATGGTCATAAAGCGTAGTGCCAACAGTTGCTACAATCACTTTTTGTCCTGCATCCACGTTAGATGCACCACAAATTACTTGCGAAGGCGTACCCGTACCGATGTCCACCGTTGTGAGACTCAATTGTTTTTCTTTAACTTCAAAACGTTCGCAAGTAAGGACTTCGCCCACCACAAAACCTTGTAAACCACCCAAGATAGCCTCGTGGCGTTCGATAGATTCTACTTCTAAACCTGTACCTGTCAAAAGCTCATCTAATTCTTGAGCATTTTCATTTATTTCTACAAATTGTTTAAGCCAATTAAGAGATATTTTCATTCTTGCAATGGTGATTGAGTGAATGAGTGAATGAGTGAATATTTACACACAAAACCCGATTGCAAAGTTACAATAAAAAAAAGCCTTCACAAATTGCGAAGGCTTCGTATTATTAAACTATTTACTAAGGCTACATTGATTTTCTGACGGTTTGTTCTGCTTTTGCTAACAATGCCTCCGCTCCTATTCCGCCTACTTGATGATTGACTACTCTGCCGTATTTATCCAAAAACAAAAGCGTTGGATAGGCTTCTATTCCGTATTTTTTTGCAATAGTTATTCCTTCTGGCTTTTCCATGTCAATGGCCAAACAGATATAATTTTGCTTCATAAAATCCCCTAAATTGGCATCTTTAAAAGTATATTGTTTCAAGGTTTTACAAGGGCCACACCACGTAGTATAGCAATCTACAAAGATTAGCTTATTTTCAGTTTTTGCTTTTTCTAAACCTGCTTGCAATGTTCCTTCAAAAAAAGTAACTCCTTGTTCTTGAGGTATTTCTGCAATAACTTCTTCTTCCGTTTTTGTAATTACGGGTGCTTGTTGAACCGTTTTACAGCCCGAAAGCCAAGTTAAAGAAACGAATATAGCAAAAATGAATACTTGTGTTTTTTTCATGTGTCTGTGTCTTTGTACCTAAACGAAAAAGACTTGATAGATATTATTTCTATCTCTACACTTTCAAGAATCTTGCCAATTATCAGATTGAATTATTTAATTAATTTTTATTAGTTCAGAAAAAATAAAATAGGCTTACGAAACATATTCGCAAGCCTGTTACTTCACCTCAAATTACTCAATTATTGCCTTCTGAAAAGATTAATAGCATTATTTTACCTATATTTGTTTAACAAATTCATAAAATCAATATCCGTTTTTAAATCTTTCCAATCATCATCATCTTCAATATGTTTAATAGAAATTCCCTTATTTATTAATGATTTTTCTAAATATGCTAAAGCATTATTTTTGTCTTTACGAACGGCAAACAAACAGGCAAGGTTATATACACCTCCACCTAATTCAATGCCTTTTTTTAATACTTCTTCTGCTTTAATGAGTAACTGTTCACCTCCTTTTAATCTAAATAATTGTAATAATGTATTTCCCCAATTAGAATAAATAACGACATTATTAAGATTTAACTCACTTGCTTTTTTGTATTTTTCAATTGATTCTAAAAATAAAGATTCATCGCCTTTTTGTTTAGCTAAATCAGATAATGCACATCCCCAGTTATTATAAATAATACCATTATTAGGATTTAGTTCACTTGCTTTTTGGTATTTTTCAAAGGATTCTAAAAATAAAGATTCATTTCTTTTTAGTTTAGCTAAATCAGATAAGCTATTTCCCCAGTTATTAAAATACTCAGATAGTTCTTCTTTCGCATCAATATAGTTATGAGTTATTATTTCATTTTCAAACTCCTTCGCTTGCTCTTCACTAAAATCGCCTTTAATATAAGCATCAATAATATTTTGGTTCAAGGCTTCAATAGTTCTTTCATTTTCAAAGGTGTCAATAGCTTTTGAAATTCTACTATTGCAAACTTTTATCAAATTAGCGGTTTGCTTGCTCAGGTCGTCATTTTCATTCAACTCATTCACACTCTGCATCATAGATTTTAAGAAAGAAAATGGTTTATAAAAAATATCAGGAGCTTTGAGGTTAGGGTCTAATCTGTTTAATTCGGCATGAAGTTTCAAAAAGAATGAATCGGCATAATAGCCTTCTATTTTATGAGCATTTACATTGGGAGTTTCTAAAAAATCAATCACGTGCTTGTCGTCCACAGCATTCAGTTGCTTCTTAACCCAAAACAAATCATTAGAAAAACTCCCTAATGCTTTAATTTTTTCAAAGATGCCATCGTTACCACTATAACCTATCACAACCCACGTTCTTCGGGTTTTGATGGTATTGAATAAGTTTAAAATTTCATCTTCAACTTTTATAAGTTCTTCCTCATTGTTTAACAACCACTGCCCAAAATATTGCCCGTGCAGATATATGACAGAATTGGTACGGATATCAGTAGTGGTGATTGTTTTGATGTTAGAAATATCATAAACAGGGGGCAAGAAATTAAATAGTGTACACGCCTTTAAAATCAGGTCATCAAAATTGACAGTAACGATATAATCTACATAGCCTAATTTCAGTAATTGAGCTAAATAGACATTGGCAATATTGAGTTTTACTTTATCTCTTGTAACATAATCATGAAACAAATCTCTTCTTTCATCGGCAGTTAAAGCACCCATCAACTGATAATAATCGTTACTGGTGTTTTGCTTTATAATAGGATTTTTTCTGAATTTTAATTTGATATGTCTAACGATAACATGAGTAAGCGGAATGCCTGCAGAAACAGAAGCACCCGCCCCTAAAAAAACGATAGCATTATCTTTTCGGTCTTGTTTGGCTTTGTCTAATAGGTAAGCTAAATATTCTATAGAGTTCTTATTCATGCGGTTATTGCCTATTTATCTGCGTAAATTATACGCTAATATATGATTATAAAGCCCTTAAAGCAAAACAGGCTTGCGAATATGTTTCGCAAGCCTGTTTTTATAAATATCCTTCTCTTTTTAATTCAAGTAAGAAATCTTTTGCAGGAGTTGTTTTCATCTTCCCCGCCTCAATCAATTTCATCTCTTCAAAACCTTCTTTAATTGTTGTCCAAGTTTTTTTCTGAGAAGGCGATAATTCATCTTCAAGAGAGTTATTTTTCATTTTTAACTGATAACTGTTTACTGAATTACGCATAAGTATTCAACATTACTGGCATTACCAATAATAAAATATCTTCGTTTTCTTTTTTGTCAGAAGGAATGATTAAGCCTGCACGGTTTGGTTGTGACATTTCCAACGAAATCATGTTTGAGCTGATGTTACCCAACATTTCTACCATGAATTTTGCGTTGAAGCCAATTTCCATTTCTTCGCCGTCATAGTCGCACATGAGTTTTTCGTTGGCTTCGTTTGAGTAATCCAAATCTTCCGCTGAAATAACTAAGTCATTTTTCGCTAATTTCAAACGAATTTGATGCGTTGTTTTGTTTGAATAAATTGAAATACGTTTCAATGAACCTAAAAACTCTGCACGATTAATCATCATGACATTTGGATTGTTCTGAGGAATCGCATTTTCATAGTCAGGGAAACGCTCGTCGATTAAACGGCAAATCATTCTGATATTATTGAAACTGAAAAACGCATTGGCTGAACTAAAATCTGCCGTAACGGTGGTATCGTCAGATGGCAACGTTGATTTTAACAAGTTTAATGCCTTACGTGGAATAATCATCGTAGAATCATATTCAGATTTTACGTCTGCTCTTCTGTAACGAATCAAACGGTGTCCGTCAGTGGCTACGAAATTGGTGTATTCTGGTGATAATTGTACGTAAACACCCGTCATGGCTGGACGTAAATCGTCATTTGAAACGGCAAAGATTGTATTCGCAATTGCTGCTGCTAATACATCAGCAGGAATTTGTACCGAAAGACTTTTAGTTACTTGTGGTACTTTCGGGAAATCTATCGGATTTTCGCCCGATAATTTATAGCGACCATTTTCGGTAATAATTTCTGTTCCGAAAGTTTCACTATCAATTTTGAACGTAATTGGTTGGTCGGGTAAACCACGAAGGGTATCCAACAACAAACGAGCAGGAACGGCAATTGCACCAGAATCGGTTGACTCAATTGTCAATGTCGTAATCATAACAGTCTGTAAATCAGAGGCTGTTACGGTAAGTTGAGATTGGTCAATTTGGAACAAAAAGTTCTCCAAAATTGGAACAATTGGGTTGTTAGCGATAACGCCATTAACTGCCGAGAGCTGTTTTAGTAAGACTGAAGAAGATACGACGAATTTCATTATTGAAATATATTTTTAGGAAAATGTCAGGGGAATAATTTAAAAACTAACAATGAGTCACCAAAATTTATACCATTACAGTAGAAGAATTGTTCTGTAAATGGCATACACTAAATTTAATATGACATTGAAATTATAAAATCTGTTACAAAACTACAAATTAACCCTGACTTTTACTCATATTGGGTTTAAAGGTCTAATTTTTTTTATAAAACTATTCATAAAGATTTTACAAGAAAAAACATCGTAATATAACCATTTATAAAGAAATGAGTTTTGAATATCCCCGAATCTCAATATTTTTGTAGAAAGGAGTTATAAGTAGTTATTGGGAATTGGTTATTAGTAGATTGGTTCTCATAATTAAGATTTCAGAGTTTAGTGCTAAAATCAGCAACTCATTATTCGTTAAACTAAATAAACCAAAACATCAATGAATTTTCAAGAATTACTTTCAGCCGACAATATTGTTAGTTTAATCACCCTGACTTTCCTCGAAATTGTATTAGGAATCGACAACATCATTTTTATCTCAATTGCCGCTAATAAATTATCCAAAAAAGACCAACCTAAAGCTCGAAATATCGGTATGCTCTTGGCAATGGGTTTTAGGGTCATCCTATTATTTGGGTTGTCATTTATTATTTCTCTACAAGAACCTTTTACACACATTAATTGGGGTTGGTTTCATGCAGGAATATCAGGACAGAGCTTAATTTTATTCATTGGTGGATTATTTTTATTGTACAAAGCAACGTCAGAAATTCATGAGAAGTTGGAAAAACACGAACATGAAGCGAAACCAAAAACCTCTGCTTCAGATAAATTAACGGCGGTTGTTATTCAAATTGCTTTGATTAATATTGTTTTCTCGATTGATTCTATTCTTACGGCTATCGGTTTAACGCAGGTTTTACCAATTATGATTGCCGCTGTGGTGCTTTCTATTTTTATTATGATGGGTTTCTCTGGGCCAGTGGGCGAGTTTGTGAATCGTCACCCTTCTATTCAAATGTTAGGTATGGCATTCTTGATTATGATTGGTTTTATGCTCATTGCTGAGGCTGCTCATAATGCCAATGTTTCTATTTTAGGCTCGCACATTGGGGCTGTTCCCAAAGGATATTTATACTTTGCCATTGCTTTCTCTTTATTGGTGGAAGTCTTGAATATTAAAGTTAGAACGAAAGAAGAAGCGTAGTATATTCTCAAAATTAAAGCCGTTAATCGTAAATCACTTTACTTTTAACGGCTTTTTATGGTAAATAGGTTTGATAAATTATGATGAAGTATATTTCAATGCCTTTTAAAATAAAATGTAACAGGTGTAGAGATATTCAACCATTATCCCAATTTATATTTGAATTCATTTTATAATCTTCGGTGATTTTATACGTAAAACCACTACTGATTATCCCAAAATATTTTACTTGTCAAATTATCCTTAGCCTTTATTTCGCTATAATTCACGGTGTTATAAACCGCTTCGCTCGACGGATACACCCAACGTAAAGGCGGTTGTTTCTGAACACTCGAATTATCTGCTTGGAAAGAAAGTTTCGGCAAATCAAATCTTCTAATTTCCGCCCAGTTTTCAGTTTGTTGTAAAATTCCGTAATGAATCCATTTTTGGTTTGCAATTAAGCTGAGCTTATCGGCATCAGTATTGGCATTTGCCCAATTAATTCCTGAGCTATTGATATAACTTTGAACCTCTGCCGTAGTCGCTGCGGTGGCAGCAGGAACGGTATTGTCGTTACTCAAAGTACGATATTTGTAATATGCCTCCGTTGAAAGTTTGATTCCATTTTCGTAAGCCGTTTTTGCCGAAGCATTATTTCCATTTTTCAAGTAAAACTCTGCAATGAAAAAGCTAACTTCTGCGGCATTGATGAGTACACCTGGAAAAAATTGGTTACGGCTAAATGTTGAGCGATTGTAACGAGAAAGTGTTCCGCCCGCAATAGCCGCTGATTGTACCGCTGATTCCGCCAATGGGTCTAAACCTTTATAAACGCCAACTGCATTATCTCCTGCTTCAAAAATCACTTTGATACGTGGGTCTTTATTGGCGTTCATGTGGTCAATCATTGCTTTTCCTGCCAAATTCCCGTCCCAATCTTCTAAACCATTACGAAACCCTTTTGAATGAATTTCAGTATTGATATCAAACACATTAATTTGGATATTATCGGCATTAGCAGAAACAACAGGGTATTTCGTTGGATTAGCTAAAATTTCTGTCATTTCTGCCGTTGCTCTGCTTTGGAATTTGCTTGAAGACGATGCTCTCATCAACATTCTAATTCTCAATGAATTGCAATATTTTTTCCAAAGCATCAAATCCCCTTTATTCACAAAATCTTGAGTTTTGAATCCCGTCAAAATTCCAGCTTTTACCGTAATCGTATTCATTTCATCAGCAAAAGCCTTCAAATCGTCCAACATTTTGGTATAAACAGTCTCCGCATTGTCATATTTAGCAAATGAATTAGTGTAATCACCACCGTTTATGCTCAACATTCCTGCACTTGAAAACGGAATATCACCATGCAAATCAACCACTTTTTGAGTATGGTCATAAAAATAAATAGCAGAAGCAATTTTATAAATACGCTTATCAGCTTGCTCGGCGGCGGTTGACTTTGCGTATATTTTTTCAAGTTCACGATATTGAGCTAAAAAATTGTAATAATTTGTCCATCTGTCGTTGATTCCTGCCGAACCTGGGTTATACTGATTTGGCGAATTTTCCCAACCAACCACTTGTGTGTAATGATTGAGCGTTGTTCTAAGCACTACGAAGTAATTACCGTAATCAGGCAAAACGTAGCTTTTATTTGAGCCTAAAAAACCTGTAAATTGTTTTTCTACGGTGGTTACAGAAATCTTTGAAGGGTCGGCATAACTTTCTTCAAAATCTGACTTTTGACAAGCCACAAAAGTCATAGAAAGTGCCATTGATAGTATAAAAAGTATTTTTTTCATATTTTCAGAATTTATATCAGAATGAATTTGATGTTAGAAACTTGCTCTTACCATAAAACCAATTGAGCGAGTTGCAGGGTTCGTTCCTGTGTTCGTGAGGGTTTCAAACCAACGAGAACCAGCCGTTGTTTGTTCGGCATCCATATCTTTGATGGTTCGGTAGATGTACATTAAGTTTCTGCCAAATACCGATACTGTCATTTTCTTTGCTCCAATCTTTCTGGCGATATTCGCAGGAACATTATAGCCTAAAGAAAGTTCTCTCAACTTGATATATGAATTTTCTTGTACATACAATTCATAACGGGCAGAGCTATACTGTGGCCCACCCCAGTTATAAGTATTGAAATAATAAACGGCTTGTGAAATGACGTTTGTATTCTTTTCGCCACCCACCGAAACACCATCCATTAGCATACCGTCGTTATAAACAGTTTCGCCGTTTGGTCCTTTATCCGCCGTTGTTTGTATGCCTTTTCCGTTGCTTACATAATATTTCAAGCCTCCGCTTTCGGCATCCATATATTTGGTACTTTCTTCTAACAAACCTCTACTAATCATCCAGTTTAACCCCGTAGGCATAATATAACCGCCCCAACGGAAGTCAGCCAAAACGTCTAATGTGAAACCTTTGTAGCTAAAAGTATTGGTGATACCGCCTGTCAATTTAGGCATGGCATTGCCAACATTTATCATTTTATCATTGTCTAAAACATAAAGACCCGAAGCGTTTACGATTTTCTCTCCTTTGGTATTCGTTGCAATTGGGTGAACGTAAAAATCTCCCATTGGCTGACCAACCACTGAGCGTAATTGAGCGGCATTTCCGTCATAATCTGCGTGGAGTAATTCAGTTGAACCATTGGCTAATTGTTCAACTACGTTGCGATTGGCAGCAAAGTTGATTCCTGCATCCCAAGAAAATTTTGCGGTTTTGATAGGCGAACCAGTCAAAGCAACTTCAATTCCTTCGTTTCTCAAAATACCAATATTACTTAAAACCGATGCTGCTCCCGTAGTAGGTGCTAAGGTTAGTGGTAAGATTTGGTCAACAATTTTGGCGTTGTAATAAGAAATATCTAAACCCAGACGATTTTTGAAAAACTTAGTTTCTAAACCGATTTCAAATTCGTGTTTTTGCTCTGGTTTGATTAAATCATTACCAAAAGCACTTGGTAATGTTGTATAAAGCACTGATTTTCCGCCTGTTTGCTGGATACCATACGTATTTTGTTGATAAGCAATATTGGCCAAATACATCTGCGGATAATTTCCTACAATACCCCACGATGCCCGTAGTTTACCATAAGTTACATAATTTGGTAAATTGAGTGCCTCAGAGAATACAAGACTTGAATTGACTGAAGGATAAAGGAAGGTATTGTTATTTGGGTTCATGGTTGACGTTCTATCTCGTCTCAATGTTCCCTCCACAAATAAGAAACCTTTGTAATCAAAATTAACTGTTCCGATAAAAGCGTCTTTTGCCACCGAATTTCTAACTGAATTACTCACTGGCGTGTTTACTGATGCCGCCACGTCGAATAGATTTTCCGTACTTAATCCGCCATTTGTACCTCTTTCTAAATAACTTCTTGATTCTTTAGTAGCAGTATAACCAGCCATTGCAGTCAACTGAACGTCTTTTGATACTTTTTTGGTGTATGTCAACAATACATCTCCATAAAGAATATTATAAAGATTTGAAGTCATACCGAAATAACCTGAGTAGCCAAATGCCAATGGAATTTCAGTTGATTGTTTGCTTTCACTTCTTAAAGAGGTAAAATCTGTGGCAATTCTTCCTCTCAATTTCAAGTCATCGGTAATCTGGAAATTATGAGTCATACTCGCAATAACACGATTGCTATATTCATCTTCATTGTGTTCTTTGACACGCCAGATATAATCAGCAATATCTCCTCTGAAACCACCATATTTAATGTTTTCGTCGGGCGTTAAACTTTGATTTGAGCCTGTTACAAAACGATACCCTAAACTTGTTTTGTATTTGTTCAGATACCATGCGGCATTATCAAAACGAGGCATCATACCCGTAAAGTTGTTCATCATTCGGTCAATTGAATACGGACGGTTGTGTGTGTATTGATTGACATAATTTACCACAAGGTCGGCAGTATATTTTTTGCCTAATTTGAACGAACTGTTAAGATTGGCGATATTTTTACTATTGGTAGCTCCAATGCTCAAACCTTGATTTTCTTGATGGGTTAAAGAGAAACGAATATTAGCATTTTCGGATGCTTGAGAAATTGCCAAGTTGACATTTGAATTGCGTGCTTGTTGGAATAAACCTGCATAATTATCTCCTTGCGACTCGTAAGGTCTCATCACGCCATCCCACGACAAAACTGGTTTTCCATCGAATTTAGGACCAAAATTTACCGATGTTCCAATTAAACCTCTGGTTTCTTTGACGTTATCTCCGTTGGTGTCATAATACAAAAATCCGTTGGCATCTTGTCCTGCATTGGCAAAAGTTGTCATGTAACCTTGTCCTCTGACATTCTGGTATCTTGGTAAAAAAGCAATGTTATCAACACTATAATTAGCATTTAAATCAACACTAAAACCTTTTTTACCTTTTCCACTTTTGGTAGTGATTAAAACAACGCCATTTACCGCTTCCGAACCATAAAGAGCCGCTGCCGAAGCACCTTTTAGAATAGAAATATTTTCTACGTCTTCTGGGTTTACATCTAATAAACCATTTCCTCTTAGTCTTTGGTCGCCCCAATAATTACCATTGTTTACTTCTCCATCTCTGATTGGCACACCATCCATGATGATTAATGGCTGGCTTCTTCCAGTAATTGAGTTTGTTCCACGAATAGTAATGTTTACTGCACTGGTAGCACCACCTGGGGCAGAAGCAATACGCACACCTGGGGCTTTTCCATAAAGTGCCGAAGCAAAATTGGGCGAACCTGTGCGAGTAATAGACTCTGCCTTAATAGTCGTGGTAGCATAACCAAGTGATTTTTGGTCTTTTGACACACCCAAAGCTGTCACCACAACTTCTGAGAGTTGCGAAGCATCTTCGTCCATTTCAACATTAATGACTGAGCGTCCACCAATTAATACTTCTTGTGTTTTGTAGCCAATGTAAGTAAAAATGAGGGTACTTTGTGATGAAGTGTTTAAGCTGAACTTTCCCTTAGAGTCGGTGGTTGTTCCAGCGGTTGTACCTTTAATTTTGACGGACATTCCAATTAGTGGTTGTCCATCGGTTTTAGATACGACTTGCCCTGTGATTGATTGAGCAAATACGGGGTCGCTTATCATTATGAGCATAACGACAAGGAGAAGTAGTTTTCTTCCCATAGGATAAAAGTGATAAAGTGAGTAAGTATAAATTATAAAAAAACAGATAATTTATGTTCATGACTTCGCTTTATCCTTTCCTCTCCTCAAAATTATGATTCCATATTACGAAGAATAAATATGGTCATAATTTTCCATCACTAAAGCCGCCGCACCAATCAGTGAAGCATCGAAGCCTAATTTTGAAATTTTAATAGGTGTATTGTGTGATAATCTTGGAATACAATGCTCGTTAAGTGCCTGTTGGATAGGAGCTTGCCAAATTTGTCCTGCTTGCGTTCCTCTTCCACTCAAAATGATTAATTCTGGATTCAGAAGATGAATAAGTATAGCTACTCCACGCCCAATTTTGTACCCAATTTCTGATAAAAGTTCAACCGCAAGTCTATCACCTTCAATGGCATATTGAACAATCAATTCACTCGCTTGTTCAATATTATTTGCGGGAACTTCTTTTAATCTTGACACCCTTCCTTGTGCAATAGCCTCTTTGAATTTTTCTATTAAAACAGATAAAGAAGTTTCTGTTTCCAAACATCCACTCTTGCCACAACTACATAATTTATTATTGGTAAAAAGTGGAATATGGCTAAATTCTCCAGCAAATCCACTTGCTCCACGGTACAAATTGCCATTCAAAACCATTCCTAAACCCACTCCCCAACCCACATTGACAACCATTATATTTTTTCGATTGATACCTTCCCCAAAACGAAGTTCAGCCAAAGCAATTACACTCGAATCGTTATCAATAAAAACGGGAATATCCAGTTTTTCAGAGATAAATTGGGTTATACTCTCATTACCATACGTAAGCGGAGTTTTTAGGAAACTATGGTTAATCCCATTTTTAATATCCACAAAACCAGGCATTCCAATGCCTATACCAACAATCTTTTTCCTATCAACTTTGGAGCTCTGAATAAATTTTTCGAGTTCTTCATAAAGCGTTAACAATGAATTATGATTATCACTTAGGGCTAACTCTACCTTCTCAACTTCCCCAATTACTTGATTATTCGTGTCCATCAAAGCAATTCTCGTAATAAATTGATCCATCGAAACCGAGACAATGTACAATGTTTCAGGTTTAAGAGAATACATCAATGGTCTTCGTCCTCCCGTTGAAGGAGCAAACCCTGTTTCTACAATGACATCTTCCTCCACCAAGTCATTCACCAATTTGGTAATAAATGGAAGACTTTTGTTGAGTTGCATACTAAAGTCTGCACACGACATCGAACCAGAAAAATACAGTTGCTTGATTATTCGGTTCTTATTTGATAGTTTTTTAGTGCTCATTTGAGTATTGGTTAAATATATTGAAAGCAGCAAGTGGCAAGTCTGCTAAATATCAAACCAAATTACTAATTCTATCCCTTACTAATTCTATATTTTTAAATATCCCACTTACTTAAATAGAAATGATATGCCAAATATAGAAAACTTTTATAAAAAAATTAAAATGTTTTTAAATATTTATTATTAAATCATAAAAGTTTTTAATGTTTTGTAAAATATTACTTATTTTAAGGTGTCAAAATAGTATCCAATCTTATAAGAAGATTAATTTTCACTGTTAAATAAATAATGAAGAAACAATGAGTTAGCATACAAATGCGAGAATAAATAGCACTTTATAAACCTCAATGACCCGAAAGCCCGTAATTTTGTATTTTATCAAAATTATGCCTGCTAATACGCACTTTTCTTTCAAAAAATTCACTATTCATCAAGACCAAACGGCGATGAAAGTAACCACCGATGCTTGTATTTTGGGTGCTTATACAAGTGTTGATAAAGCTAAAAAAGTCTTGGATATTGGCACAGGAACGGGATTGGTAGCCATGATGCTCGCCCAACGCACTGATGCAAAAATTGATGCCGTAGAAATTGACATAAATGCTTATAATCAGGCATTTAATAATATTCAAAAGAGTATTTTCAAAGAGCAAATAAATGTTTTCAATACTTCGATTCAATCATTTGCGGAACACCTTGAACATCAAAATCAGTACGATTTAATTGTTAGTAATCCACCATTTTTCCAGAATCATTTAAAGTCTGAAACCGAATCTCGTAATAATTCACTGCATACAGATACGCTTTCTTTTGAGGATTTGGTAGAGGCTGTTTTAAGATTACTTTCTCCTAATGGCACATTTGTTGTCTTATTGCCTGCGTATGAGAGTTCAGTTTTTGAGCAATTATCTGTTTCAAAAGAACTTTATCCACACAAAAAACTTACGATTAGACATCGAGAAGGAAGTAAAATATTAAGAATTATTACGACCTTTGGACAAGCAAATCAAGAGTTTGAAAACCAAGAACTATTCATCAAAGATTCAAACGAAAATTATACCCATGATTTTCAAAAGCTTTTAAAAGAATATTATTTGATATTTTGATTTTAGCCACAAAGACACTAAGTCACAAAATATTAATAACTAAAACTTTGAAACGTTGTGCCTTCGTGGCAACAAAAAGTAAAACCTTACAGATATAAATATGTTAGACATATCAGTCATCGTACCACTTTATAATGAAGATGAATCATTACCCGAACTTGCCGCTTGGATAGAACGGGTGATGAATGAAAATAAATTTAGCTACGAAGTCATTTTTGTAAATGATGGTAGTCGTGATAATTCTTGGAAAGTGGTCAAAAATCTTTCAGAGAAAAATACAAATATCAAAGGTATTTCGTTCAGTAGAAATTACGGTAAATCTGCGGCTCTTCATGTAGGTTTTAAGGATGCAAAAGGAAAGGTAGTTATCACGATGGATGCCGATTTGCAGGATAGTCCCGACGAAATTCCAGCATTGTACAAAATGATAATGGAAGATGATTTTGATTTAGTTTCAGGTTGGAAACAAAAGCGTTTTGACCCAATTACTAAAACCATTCCAACTAAACTTTACAATGCCGCAACCCGCTCAATGTCAGGCGTTTATTTACATGATTTTAATTGCGGATTAAAAGCCTACAAAAATGAAGTAATCAAAACAATAACACTTTACGGCGAAATGCACCGATACATTCCCGTAATGGCAAAATGGAATGGTTTTGATAAAATTGGTGAGAAAGTAGTACAACATCAAGCCCGAAAATACGGTACAACCAAATTTGGTATTGAACGCTTTTTATACGGATTTTTAGATTTGCTTTCTATTACTTTTGTCCAAAAATTCGGCAAACGACCGATGCACCTTTTTGGCGGTTTCGGCATACTGTCCTTCATGATTGGAACAATCATAACCTTGTATTTGATTGGGGATAAAATTTATGCCATTGCCAATCATTTAAAATTCAGAAATGTAACCGATAATCCACTTTTCTTCTTGGCATTAGTTGCCATTATTATTGGCGTTCAGCTATTTGTAGCAGGATTTATTGGGGAATTAATGACCCGAAATTCAGATAAAGCTACCGATTATCAAATTCGGGAAACGGTAGGGTAAGTAGTTACTGGAAATTAGTTACTGGAAATTAGTTATTGGTTGATTTGTTTCCATAAGGCATTAACTTTCAACACGTTAAACACTTTAAGATAAAATAAGCTAAACTAATCTTGTTGAAGCACTTAATTTTCTTAATAAAATAATATTCCAATGGTCAAGATACAAGATAACATCATACAATTTCCCAAAACGTTGGAAGCATTTTTGGATTGGCAACAACCCAACGATGGCGTGAAGTATGAATGGTATAACGATGAGTTAGTTCAATTTGAAGGTATGAAAAAGAAACAATACTACATCTTTGATATTCTTAATATATTATTTATTGAGAAAGGGTATCACAGAAAAGGGACATTGATGGCTGAACCTGACGTGATGCTTACTCAATTCCAAATGAGAAGACCCGATATTGCTTATTTTAGCAGAGAACAAATTTATCAAGGTCGAGAAGGAATTGATGTTATTCCTACCTTCGCTATCGAAGTGATTTCGCCAAATGACCATCTGATTGATGTTGAAGCAAAATTAATTGAGTATTTCAAAGCAGATGTAAAAGTAGTTTGGCATATCATTCCTGAGCAAGAAGTCGTTTATGTTTACACTTCTCGGAAAGATGTCAAAATTTGTTTTGATGACGATATTTGTTCCGCTAAACCCGTTTTAGAGGATTTTGAAATAAGTGTTGCAGATATTTTTAAAGATTATAAAGTTAGTGAGTAGGGAAGGCAGACGTTTCTGTTGAAAGTTGGGTTTTAGGGATTATGAATGTACTCCCAACCCCTAACACCTAAATCCTAACACCAATTAAATGAGTGATTTAGCTTGGCTTGGAAGAACCAAATTATTAGTTGGAGATGATGGACTCCAAAAATTGCAAAATGCCCATGTTTTAGTCGTGGGACTGGGTGGCGTTGGCTCTTTTGCCGCCGAATTTATTGCTCGTTCGGGCGTGGGAACAATGACCATTGTGGATGGTGACGTAGTTGACCCATCAAATCGTAATCGTCAATTACCTGCCCTTGCTACTACGCACGGACTACCCAAAGCGGATTTGATGGCTGAACGTTTATTGGCAATTAATCCAGAATTAAAGCTGACTTCTATTCGTGAATTTCTTTCACCCGAAGCCGCCGAAGAAATATTAAGTAGTCAACCTTTTGATTATGTAATGGATTGTATTGATTCCATTACGCCAAAATTGACCTTATTGACAACGGCACATAAAAAAGGGTTAAAAATCGTCTCATCAATGGGTGCAGGTGGAAAAGTTGACCCTACCAAAATCAGGACAGCCGATTTATTTGATACTCGTGAATGTTACTTGGCATCACTCATGCGGAAACGTTTGCGTAAATTGGGTATTTCATCGGGAATAAAAGCCGTTTATTCTACCGAAAAAATGATTGAGGAGTCTTTAATGCTAACGGATGGTTCAAACTTCAAGAAATCTGCTTATGGTACCATTTCTTATATGCCAGCAGCATTTGGTGGCGGTTGTGCCTCAGTTGTTTTACGGGATTTATTGGGTTATCCAGTAGAAATGGAAAAGAAATTAAAAGCCTTAGCAAGCCGAGAAAAGAAACAGAAAGAAGTAGAAGCGAAAAGAGGAAAGAGTAGAAAGCAGGAAGGAGAAGAGGGTTAAAGGAGAAAGGGAGAAAGAAAAATAGAAGTTAGACTTATTCGTCTCTCTCTTATTTTTCTTCCTCCCTTCTTTCTTTACTATCCTTAAAAAATTACGCCAATGGTGGAATACGTAATACTTGACCTGGATAAATTTTATCAGGGTGTGATAACATCGGCTTGTTAGCTTCAAAAATCACAGGGTATTTCATCATATCGCCATAGTATTCTTGAGCGATTTTAGACAAAGAATCTCCTTTAACTACTTCATGGTATTTTGCTTCTTCAGCAGGTTCAGCAACATTCAATTGATTATCAACCACAGTTACGCCTTCTACGTTACCAACAGCCAAAGCAATTTTTTCTGAATCTTCTTGTTTAGCAACTTCACCTTCTAAAATTACTGTATCACCAGCAGTTTTCACGGTCAAAGAGTTGTAAGGTAAACCTAAACTCTTTACGTGTGCCAACAAAGCACTTGCTCTTAGTGGTTCAACTTCCGCAGCTTTAGCAGGTTCTACCTCTTTGTGTCCTCCGAAAACTTTTTCTCCGACACCTTTAAAAAATGACATTAAGCCCATAATTGTTCGACAGTTTATTGTTTAAAGTTTAAAATTAGGAATAATAGCAAAATAATAGCTTATAGGGTTAAAACGTATAAATTGTTTTTCCGTCACCTATTATTCTCTAAACATCTACTCAAATGTAGATTTTTTAAACATTCCCTCAAAATTTAGAGCATAATTTTTTCATTAGCTTTTTCTTCCTCTAAAAATAGTTCTTGAAGTTTTTTAGTAATACGCCCAACTTTTCCGTCACTAAACACTTGATTATCAGTCTTGGTAATCGCCACGATACGTTTTGTACTTCCCGTAGTGAATACCTCATCGGCTTCCCAAAACTCTTGAATGGTTACGTCTCTTTCTTCGACAGAAAAATGTTTTTTGGCAAAATTTAGGATATGTTTTCTCGTAACACCAAATAATGCACCGTCAACTGGTGTGATAATTTTCTCATTTTTGATGATAAAAATATTACTTCTCGACGATTCTGAGATTTTTCCGTCTCGATAATACAGCAAATCATCCGCACCTTGAGCTTTCATTTGTTGGATTGCTCTGATAGGTACGATGTAATTAAGCGTTTTGATTTCGGGAATTTCTCTGCGGTATTCCATAGACATCAGTTTCATGCCAACATCAGCAGGTTTAAACTCAAAAGGTTTTCCCATCACTATCAAATTGGATTGCTCAGCGGGCGTATAACCATCTTCTGAATAACCACCCGTCATAATCATTTTTACTCCCAATAAAGGGTGCGGATTTAAGCGAATAATTTCCAAAATAATTTCTCGCAAACGTTCACGAGATTCAGGAATTGGCAATCCCATTAAACGAGCAGAATTTTCAAAACGGTCGAGGTGGTCTTCGATAAAAATCGGTTGTCCGTCAATGGCACGGAAGAAGTCAAAAATACCATAACCTCTTAATAAACCAAGGTCAGAAACATGGATTTGAGCTTTTTCAGAAGGAAGGATTTCTCCGTTTAAATAAATCATAAGACTAAAAATAAGGTTCTACTCAAAATTACATAAATGATACAAGTAAAATCTCTTTTTTGTATATTTGACTATAAATCTTAAACAAATGAGTAATCGTCTAATTTCCGAACTCCTCAAAGAACCTGATGCTTATTTGATAATCCAAGAAATAGAAAATATTCTCGAAGACGAAAAAGCACGTAGAATCGCTTTTTACAACGACATTACCGAACAAGAAAAGGTAGAGTTTATCAACGGTAAAATCATCGTGCATTCACCTGTGATGAAGAAATTAATGTAATTCATCAAGTTTCGTGATGTTTACCTTTGCCTCAAAAGTTCCCGATGCACTTCCTCTGAAAGTTCCTCTGATGGGCGTAACTAAATGGGGAATAGCAGATGCACCCACAGGTATATGATTGCCCGATACCAAACAGTTTTGGGTTGGGTCAAAACCACGCCAACCTCCTCCTGGTAAATAAACTTCTACCCAAGCATGAAGATATTGTGGTTGCGTTGGGTCTTCGGGTTCTACGGCTGAATAATAGCCACTCACAAAACGAGCCGCAATACCCATAACTCGGCACATTGCCATAAACAAGACTGAATAATCTCGGCACGACCCGTATCGACTCAGAAGCGTAATTTCGGGTGAATGTGCTTCACCTTCATCTCTAACTTCATAGGCGAATTCATGAATATAAGCATTCAATCTTGTTAAAAATGATGTCGTATTCCAATCAACACTTCCTGCAATTTGTCTCGCCGTTTGGTCAATTAGCGTTGTAATTCCATCTTTCACCAAATACGGACTCAATGCTTGAGCTACCTCCTCTGAATATTGAATGGGCAAAGAACTATTCTCAAAAGGATGATAAATAAATGAAAGCGGATTGAAAACGGTCGTATCGACGATGGAAGTTACTTTTATATTGAGAGCAGAAGTTGTATTCTTGAAAAAGAGAATGTATTGGGTATTATCAGAAGTATCGAGATTTTTGGCAATTGTAGTAGGCTCTGGGCTAATCTGAATATCAAATGATTGTAGCGACAGTAAAGAACTTCGTTTGGGATGCAAATAAAGATAATGCGGTTCTAAAAAAACCGCATTTGAGTATTGATAGTCAAGTTCATGTTCGATTTTTAGAAGCATAATTTTAAGCTTTTAGTATATTTAGTGTTTGGGTAGTAAATGAACCTGTTTCCTCAACGTATCAGATTCAAAATGATTCAAATTTCTCCTCAAAACAGAAAGTTTAAACAGGTTCAACAAATCAATACGACAACCTTATGTTTAGCCATAAAGCTGTCGTATTGATTTGTTTATTCAAGGTTTTATCTAACTCGCTTATTTATTACCAAGTACATCATTAATCCATTCAGTTTGTAAACTATCAACCGAAGTTTTCATCAAGGCATTCCATTGTTTGGTAACGCCCTCCATTTGCTCTTTTTCCAAACGATGTTCGATAAGATGAAAAGAGTTTTTATGATAAACAATTACATCAATCGGATAATCAACATCACTGGCACTTACTTGAGTAGCATCAAAAGAAAGAAAACCTAATTTTAAGGCTTCTTCAATTGACGTTTCATAAGATAATGCTCTATTTAATAAAGGTTTTCCATAATTTGAATTACCAATAATTTGAAATTTCAAGCCTTCGTTAATTTCAATCCAATTGCCTTCTGGAAAAATTAAAAACAGTTTGTGTTCATCATCTTTTTCCATTTGCCCACCAATGATGGAGTGCAAATTAAATTTATATCCTTCTTCTTTTAGACTCGCTTTATCTTCTTCAGCAACTTTGCGAACCATCTCCGCAAAAGCATTCACAGCCTCAAACATATAGTCAAAAGTGAAGCCTTTTTCTTTTGTTAATTGGTTGAAATAGATAATAGATTTATCTCTAATTGACCGCAAACCTGCCGTCATAATAAACAACGAGTGATTTCCGATTTGATGCGTCGAAACTTTTTTGTTTGAGTAAACTTCTGTTCCCGCTGTAATTCTGTTATCTGCTATGGCAACGAGACCGCCTTTAACTTTAATTCCTAAACAATATGTCATTTTGTGGTTTTTGGATTGGGGATTGAGTATTAAGTATTAGAAAATTACTGTGTTAATTTGATATCTAATACCTTTCACCTATTACCTATGAGTTTACAAAAGTAAAAAACTCCTTATTGATTAACCACAAGATTCATAGATTCTTCTTCAATAACTGGTTTTAAATCGAAATAAGTCTTGAAAATAGCCGCCCCAACGCCATTATTTTTCTGTTGAAATTCATCTAAATATTGATGTAATCCTGTTTTAAATATGTCTTTTACTTCCGTAAATTCTACTTCTGAACGTAATTTGCTGAGTGCCTTCTCGGCAGGATTTGAATATGAATTGGTAATTGCCGTTCCCGAAATTTCATATAATGATAATTCAGCCTGACGAATACAGTGCATGACCGAACGAGGGAATTTTTTATCCAATAACAAAAAATCTGTAATGGCAGTCGGATTAACAATTTGATATTGCTGACGGAACATATTGTAAGCACTTACCGATTTCAAAACCGCCGACCACAATAATAAATCAAGTGGCGAACCTACGGCATCAATTTCGGGAAGGAGCGTAAAATATTTCACGTCTAAGAAACGAGTTGTTTTATCTGCACGTTCTAAAAGTCTTCCCAAACGACCAAAATGCCAACCTTCTCCACGTGTAATGGTTGAATCAACAATTCCGTAAAATAACTGACTTCCCGTTTTGATATTCTCTAAAAATCCTTGATAACGAGCTAATTCCCACGATTTACTTTCTGCCGCCGCATCTTTTACTGTCCAATAAATCTGATTGACATATTCCCACATTTCACGAGAAATACTTTCACGAATCGTTCTTGCATTTTCACGAGCTTCTAACAAACACGATAAAATAGAATTAGGATTACGGACATCAAAGGCCATGAAGTATAAAACATTCTCACGAGTGGGAGCGTCATAATACTGTTCAAAAATAAAATTATCGGCAGTTGCAATAATCAAAGGTTGCCATTGTTCTGGAACATTCGGAGGTAAATCTAAAGCAAGGTTGAAGTTTACCGAGATAAAACGGGCGTAATTATCGGCACGTTCAATGTACCGATTCATCCAATAAATAGAATTTGCGACTCTACTAAGCATACGATTATAAATTTAAAATGCCTGATTAATTTTTATACAAGTTAGTCGAAAATTTGATTAATCCTATCTTTGAATGTCAAATTAAGCCCAAAAAGATGGAAAGCGTGAAAATGGAAAGAGGGGAAGAGGGAAAGGGGAAGAGGGAAAGAGGAAAAGGGTGAAGAGGGAAAAGGGGAAAGGGTGAAAATGGAAAGAGGGGAAGATGGAAAGAGGAAAAGGGTGAAAATGGAAAGAGGGAAAGGGGAAGATGGAAAAGGAGAAAGAGGGAAAGGGTAAAAATGGAAAAAGAAAGGAAAAAGGAGTAAAATAGAGATTCTTTTTTACTCCTTTTTTGGGGAAAATTATTTCATCAATCTCACCAATAAAATTTCAAGGGCTAAAAATAGTAAAGCGGCTATTACAAAGTATTTCCATAGAGCAACGCCAAAGTTTTGGTCTTTGAAAGTTTTTACAAAATCAGCATCGTCAATTTTATCAAAAATCTGTACGTTTTTCTTTCCATTAAAGATAGATTTCAATTCATCAACGCTATAAAAATTCATCATTGATTCTTTATTGTCGTGATTGAATGCCACCAATCTTTCCACTTTTCCGTTCAAAACTAATTCGTAATAACCCGATTCAATTGCTTGATTATCGGCTAATTGATTAGCTTTGGGCAATTCAATCGTTAATTGTTTTCCGTTGAGATTTTGTACTGGAATAATCTCTAATTTTCCTTTTCTCAATTTAAAAGTGGAAGTCTTCGGAATATCGTCCACTTCTACCGTAAACGTGTTTTGTTCAAAAGAATAAGCCGTTGGTTCTTGACGAACACTCAACGCTCCAACTTTGTACATGATGGGTACAAAAAGGGCATTGCGGGCAAAATCGCCAAAGGTTGCATCCAATGGTGAAGCCAATAAATAAACCTTCCCACTTCCAGCATTAGAAACCGTCAGGAACGGCTGATTATTTCTAAAATTCAAGAGCTTATCTCCCATCGCTTGCCACGTCAAAACACCACCCTGATTTGGCATTTGTAGCAATTCTTTTTGTGTTGAATTATCAAAAATATCTACGAAAAACGATGAAGATTTCACGGGTTCAGCCAATGGTGTAAAATCAGCTTGCGTAATCGTTCTCGACTGAATACTCCGAATATTAAACGAACCCAAAAAATTATTATAACTCTGTAAATCAGATGCTTGAGCAGGAATCACAAACAAACTTCCGCCCGCACGTACAAAGTCTTGTAAAGCCGTTTTGATACTTCCATCAATATTTTGTACACCTTCTAAAACTACTAAATTTGCGGTTTTGAACTGCCCAACGTCCACATTAGAAGCCGAGAAACTTCTGAACGCAAAAACACTATCATTATCAAAAACCGTCTGAACATATTTACCAACTGATGCTTGTCCATAAAGATGTAAAACCTTAATGGTTGGAGCGGCATTCAACACAAAGTAATAGTCATTATCAAAAGTGATGGGCGTATCGTCAAATGAAATTCGAGCTTTTTTGAAGCCTTTTCCTTTTACGGTAAATGCAAAATTTGCGATTGTTGAAGACTTTGATTGAATACTGGCAATGGTTGAAGAAACTTGTGTATCGTCGATAAACAACTTTACTTGTAAATTTTCAACGGTACGTTCTCCTGTATTAAACAATCTGACGGTCAATTGATTGGTGGACATTTCACGTACAAAAGGCGTACTCATCCAAACTGAATCTACAAATACATTCTGCAAGGCTTTTGCTTGTACAGGTACAATAAAAAGGCGTGAAGACGAGTCTAATTTCAGTTTTGTTAAATCCCCAGAAGTAGATTTTTGAAAATCTGAAAACCATAAATATTGATTCCCTCCTTGCGAATTATGCTTTGAAGCCAAGTTCGCCTGACGTTTCAGAATATTCTCAAAAGTGCGTGGCGTATGCGTAAACTTGATGGTGGTAGTTCGGTCTTTTATTTGTTGCGTATTGCCAACGCTATGTTCGTCCGACGAAAAATCATTCGTAATTAATTGTAATTGAGAACCTTGCGGAAAAGCCGTCAATAATTCCTCCACTTTGGCGATGGCTTTATCCAAGTAAGATTTTTTATCCAACTCATTTTGCATAGAAAGCGAATTATCCACATAAATGCTCGCCACACCGCCCGCATTTACGCCTTTTCCCGATTTTGAGGGTAAAAAAGGTTGTGCAAAAGCCAAAACCAAAGCAGCAATAAACGCCATACGAGCCGCCATAATCAGCAAATGTTTTAATCTGCGAAAAGACGACGTTGTGGTATTAACTGCCTTCAAAAAAGCGACATTGGTAAACAGCACTTTTTTAGTTCTACGGAAGTTGAACAGGTGAATAATTACGGGAATTGACAAAGCCAAAAGTCCCCAAAGAAAGGTTGGAAATAGAAATTGCATATATTTTGTAAATGCGTTATTTGTAGTAACAATAACAAAGATAAACGGAAAATGGTATAATGATGAATTTGTATCAATTTGTCAAACAGGTAGAGACAAGGCAATGCCTTGTCTAATCTCAGGAAATTGAATTATAATTTTAAACAAGGCAATATACGATTATACCCCGATTTTAAACAAGGCAATATACAATTATACCCCGATTTTAAACAAGGCAATATACGATTATACCCCAATTTTAAACAAGGCAATATACGATTATACCCTGATTTTAGACAAGGCAATATACGATTATACCCCGATTTTAAACAAGGCAATATACGATTATACCCCGATTTTAAACAAGGCAATATACGATTATACCCTGATTTTAGACAAGGCAATACACGATTATACCCCGATTTTAGACAAGGCAATATACGATTATACCCCGATTTTAGACAAGGCAGTGCCTTGTCTCTACTTTCAATAATTATTCCAATTTAACGCCATCGCTCTGAAAGATTGTCTTCTAAAAATAAAAATCTACTGTTTCAAGATTTCTAAAAGTAACATTTGTTAATTTTAGAAATAAAAACCTTAAAACTATGACACGTAGATTTTCCTTATTCCTCATTGCAACATATTTATTTTTTGCCTGCGGACAGAAAAATGTTCCAACATTAAAAAACTCGGCTCTTTTATCTTCTTTCATCGCACAATCGGGCATCAAAGCGGTTAAGGCTACCGACGATTCTTTATTGATAAAAGCAAAACGCTGGCAAGGTTCTGGAAATTACCCTGGTGTGGATAATTGGGAAGTTTTTGAAATTCCTGCCCAAACAAAATTGTATGGTGGCTTACCTGGACAGTCAGAGTTTTACAGCATCGAAAAATCTTTAACGGATGTCAATTACGACAAAGTAAAATACTGGGCGAGTTTACAAGTTAGTCCGCACCCGCAATTTGGGTTTCGTCCAAAAGTGGGAGAATATTCTGTCAACAACATGATAAAAGTAGCGGTTTCGTTAACTTTGGCTAATCCCAAACATGGAGTAGGCGGAGCTTGGCAAGTTTTTGTAAATGATTACACTAAAAAGTTAACTTTCCTGAAAGAAATTCCTTTAAAATAATAGATGAAATGATAGTAGATGATTGCCAAGCCTGCGAACCTGTCAACCGATTGGTAAACGAATTGTTAGAAAAAGGTTTCGTCATTATTGAACAACGAATGGAAGACTACCATTTTCATCAATTATACATTAAACTACAAGGCAATATTGATTTATTGAATTTATGTAGAATTGATGGATTTTCAAGCGTTGAAAACAAGTTTATTTGCGAATGTCATTGGTCAACTATTGAGTTTATAACTTCTCGCTCAGATGTCTATTTTTGTTAGCTTGCAAAAACGAAATAACCAGTTTATCCCTCTTATGGCAGATTTCGGGGTTTCATCAGTATTTGATTGAAAGTCTTTAAAATAAAATTTACTTTTACTTTCGAAAACCATTTTTGGAACAGCAAACATCAACCAATATGAACAAACTATTCTTATATGGCTGTTTAATTACAGCCCTTCTATTCTCGTGTAAATCAACACAAAACACAACTAATAAAACTTCCGACAATACGGTAGATATTACCTTTCTTCACGTAAATGACGTGTACGAAATCTCGCCATTAGAAGGAGGAAAAGTAGGCGGAATGGCTCGTATAGCTACTTTACGCAAAGAATTATTACAGAAAAATCCAAATACGCTTACAGTTTTAGCAGGAGATTTTTTGAACCCTGCCCTTATCAGTACCTTCAAATATGAGGGAAAAAGCATCAAAGGTCGCCAAATGGTAGAAGTGATGAATGCCATTGGTTTCGACTGGGTTGGTTTAGGAAACCATGAATTTGATTTGGACGAAGCAGATTTACAAAAACGCATCGACGAATCTAAGTTTAATTGGCTGTCTTCTAACGCATTACAAAACAAAAAAGGTGTTTTAGAGCCTTTCAGTAAAACTGTTGATGGCGTAAAAGTCCCATTCCCGAAAACGGCAATTTTGACTTTCAAAAATGCACAAGGTAAATCGGTAAAAATGGGAATGTTCTCAATCGTTTTACCGTCTAATAAAAAGGATTTTGTGTATTATGGAGACTTTTTTGAAAGTGCCAAAAATACGTATGAAATTCTTAAAAATGAATGTGATTTTGTGGTTGGTATTACGCATATCAACAAAGCTGATGATGCAAAATTGGCTGAAATGTTGCCCGATGTAAAATTATTAATGGGCGGACATGACCATGATAATATGATAGAAACTGTAAAAGGCGTAGTCATTGCCAAAGCTGATGCAAACGCAAAAACGGCTTATGTTCATACTATTTCTTATGATACTGAAACTAAAACGGCAACCGTTAAAAGTGATTTGCGTAAAATTGACGATAGTATTCCACAAGATTCGACCGTGGCAGCAGTTGTAAAAAAATGGGACGACATTATGGATGTGGCTTTGACCAAAGTAGGAATGAGCAGAAATGATGTTGTGGCAGAACTTTCTGAACCGTTAGACGGACGTGAAAGTAGCATTAGAAATGGACGTACCAACTTAGGAAATTTGATTGCACAAGCTATGACTGCTTCGGCCTCAAAACCTGTTGATTGTACTGTTTTCAATAGTGGTTCGGTAAGAATTGACGACCAAGTTTCGGGAAGAATTACGCAATTGGACATCATGAGAATTTTACCTTACGGTGGAAAAATCGTCGAAGTTGCCATGAAAGGACGTTTATTGGAACGTGTTTTAGAAACTGGTTTGAAAAATAAAGGAAGCGGAGGTTTTTTACAATGGGATAAAATCAGCCACGATGAAGCTAAAAATGAGTGGTTAATCAACGGTAAATTATTGGACGTAAATCAAGATTATTACGTTTCAATTCCAAAATTTATGATGGAAGGAAAAGAAACTAATTTAGGCTTTTTGACCTACCAAAATCCTGATGTCATTAAAGTAACTGAATCAGACGAAAAAGATATAAACGATATTCGTAACGATGTCAGAAAAGTTTTGATTACTTATATGAAGAAGAAGTAGAATTTTGAGGAACTTCCCGAAAGCTTAAAACTTTCGGGAAGTTGAACCCCAAAAACCTAAATTATCACGTTTATCTTTGAAACGCCAAAGTAGAATTAGTTACTTTGCCCCTTCCCTCCTTTTTACTTAAGGGAAATTGTAAAATTAAAAGTACCAACTATTCGCCGCTGAACTTCCCGAAAATTTTAAACTTTCGGGAAGTTTGTCCAAGCCAAATATGGTACGTTATTTTTTACAATTTCCCTTAAGATTATTTCTTCTTTTTCAAAGGAACAGTTTGTACAGCGGCAGGAATTTTAGCCGTATAGTCAGCAACACCTTTTGCGATAGCATCTTTAAAGAATCCGAAAGATGGGTCGCCTTGTCCTATTGCAAGAGCCTTTTGAGCCAATGGCAAAGCCTCACCATAATTTCCTAATTTACTCAAAATCTGAGCTTTAGTCCAAAGATTACGAAAAGTTTCAGCACCTGCGATAGATGTATTTACCAATTTCAAGGCTTGGTCTAATTTACCTTTTCCTTGCAAATAATCAGCCGCACCACGCATTAAACCTGCATTGTCAGTAGTAGCCTTTGTGATAGCAGTTTCAATCATTTTAGAAGTTTCAACCGCCAAAGGAGCAACTATTTTCTTATCAGCCCAAGTGATATTCATGTTGGCAGTGCTATCAGAAAGGTCTGAAAAATCAATCGTAAACCACTCTGTTTTAGCTACCGAAGTAGGTTTTACACTCACACGCAAAGCATCTTTATCTTGTGAATACGTTTGCTCAGAAGCTGAAATATCTTTGTTGAAAATCAACGTCCAAGTACCAGCAGTAGGAATTGAAAATACAGAATAAGTACCTGCTGTCAATTTTTGTCCTGACACCAATACATCATTTGAAATGGTAATTTGAGTAGCACCGTTTGCACCAGTTCTCCAAACTTTATCGTAAGCAACAACACCACCGAAAACATCACGTCCTTTTAATCCTGGACGAGAATATTTCACAGAGACATCAGTAGTACCAACTACCTGTGAAACCGAAGCCACTGGACTTGGTTGTGGTAAACGAAGTTGAGCCGTAGCAGATAGAGAAATGCACGTTAAAACGGCAAGAAACAGTTTTTTCATTTGTTTTAGATTATTTTAAATTAGATTGAATTCCTCAAATTTAACAGTATATCTTCAAAAGAGTTTAGTTTTATGTCGAATGGGCAATTATTCACGACAAATTAGTAGATTTGTTCCATTAAACTAAACAATAATATTATGCAAAAGCCCGATTTTATTCTTGATTTAGAAACGCAAGCAAGTCTATCTATTGAAAAATTAAGAGAACAAAAATTTGCTCAAAATCTGCCTTTTATGCTTGGTGAATTAGACCTTAGAGACAACCAATTTTATTATGAATATGCCAATGGAGATATTTCGATAGCTGAGTTTGAAACTCACCAAAAACATCATAAAACTCTACGCTATTTAACCTTTGAAGAAGCAGAAAAACTACGAGAAAAATTCAATTTATTACCATGCCCAATTTATACATAATTGCAGGACATAACGGTGCTGGGAAATCTACATTTGGAAGAAAACTATTGCCCAGTTCTGCTCAAAATTTGCCCATTTTTGACGGAGACATCATTTTTAGTCAAAAGCTAAAATTAGTAAAAGAATCAATCAATGTACATAAATATGCAATACAACAAGCTGAGGAAGAAACAGTTATAACCTTTAAACAATTAAGTAGCGAGGCAATTACCTTGCAGAATGATTTCGCTTATGAAGGACATTTTAGTAATGCTAATTCATGGGACACCATTGTTCATTTTAAAGAAAATGGCTATACTATAAATATGATATTCTTGGGCTTAGTTACTTTAAAATTATCTGAAAAAAGGGTAAAAGATAGAGTTCAAGGCAATGGTTTTTTAGTACCTTCTTACGCAATTTATCATAACTATTTTGGCAATTTACGTTTCTTAAATCAGAAGTTTCATCTTATTGATAATTTACACATTTGGGATACATCTTCTGGAATACCACAAATCTTATTAGTAACTTCAAATCATCAAAAATTATATATCTCGGACTCTTTGCCTAAATGGTTTTCCGATTTTTTACCCGCATTAATCTAAAATCATGCACAGAAATCAATTAAACGAACTACTACAAAAACACAAACCCTTCAACAAACAAGAGGCTATTTTTACTGAACAAATGATAGCATTTGTCAAAGAACATTCTGATTGTTTTGAACGCTCTTTACTCATCGGACACGTTACGGGGTCGGCTTGGATTGTTGATAAATCTCGACAATTCACTTTGTTGACTCATCATCGAAAATTAGATAAATGGTTTCAAACAGGCGGACATTGCGATGGTGATTCTGACGTACTAAATGTTGCCTTAAAAGAAGCTCAAGAAGAAACAGGACTTACTGATATTGAAGTTATTAGCTCTGATATTTTTGACATTGACATTCACGAAATTCCTGAACGAAAAGGTATTCCTGCCCACTTGCACTATGATGTAAGATTTTTATTAGAAGCTGATATGAACGAACCATTAACGATTTCGTCAGAATCTTCAGATTTAGCATGGGTTGCGATTTCAGAAGTACAAAAACTCAACGATAGTGAGTCAATTATGAGAATGGTTTTAAAGAGTTGATGAGGTTATGAGTGAAGGAGTTATGGGGTTAAGAGTTTATGGGTGAAGTGGTTATGGCGTAATGTATTATGATGTCAAATTGATAAACCCTTTAACTCATTAACCCATAAACTCACAACCCATAACTTCATAAACTCCATACCCTCATAAACCCTTAACTCCATAACTCACAACCACATCCCCTCCCTCACGGCATTTCAATTCTAAAAAAAACAGGAATGGCTGGTTTTTCGTAATATTCTGGAGCTTGTTGAATTTTATCTACTACATCCATTCCTTTGATTACTTCTCCAAAAACCACATAAAGTCCATTTAATTTTTGAGCTTCTGCCGCATTAGTTACGATAAAAAACTCCGTAGGTGACGACGCTTTTTCGGGATTGCCTTCGTCGTATCTCGCCATCGCAATTGCTCCACGTTTGTGGGTAAGTTCTGGGAAATATTCGGGCGGAACGAGATAATCCAATTGGTCTAAATATTCGCCTCCACCTTGAATAGCTGTCAGATAAACATTGCGATAAAAAGTACGGTGAATATAATAATTTGATTTGACCAATCTGATAAAATTGGCACGATGCAAAGGCGTTTTATCATAAAGTTTTATCGTAATATCACCTCCAACGGTTTTAATAACTACCTCATTTTCAGGATTTTCCTTTCCATATTCAGTCAAGAATGTTTTAGGGTCTTTATCAAAAAGTCGTAAGTCTTTTTTGCATGAAAATAGACTTACGACTGTCAATACCAATAAAAAAATACGTTTTAAGATAATCATTTTAAAGCTTTTGGATAGTCTTGATTTAATCATTGAGACCAATTTACTACCCAATACTTCATTTTCAAATTAAGTAAATAACTATTTTTAAATTTGATTTACATTCCTGCTAATTTCTTCAAATCAACTGCTTTTACGGCTTCTTTTACCATATCAGATTCAACATTTCGTCCTTCGGCAGTTACTAAAAAACGTTCATTGACCCCTGCGATAATGGTGCTTTTTTTCTCTTTTTTCTTAACATCCTCCCAAGCCTTTATTCCACTAATTCCAAGGTCAACGGCACCCAAATGTTCTTGGTCATTATCTACCGAAAAACCTGTTGAAAACATAGCTGTTGCTGCCCCAAAAGCTGCATACGAAGCACTATAATCCATAATATTTACGGTTATTTCAGCATCTCCATTCTTATAAATCTGCGATGCCGTCGAATACGATATTCCTGCCATATTTACTGATTCACCTTTGGGTTCTCCATCTTTTGCATAGCCCGCAATACTCAAAGGAAGTAATTTTTGCAATTCACCATAAGGCATCGAAATAGTATCACCTTTGGCTCTTCTTTCTTTCATTTTATTGTCAGATTCTTTCATGCCTTCAGCATAATTTTTCAAACCTTCAGCAGCATTTGCGGCATCTTTTACTTTTCCACAGGAAAATAACAATACGCACACCAACAGTATGGGAAACAGTCTCTTTTTCATGAAAATTGGTTTTATTTTTCTATGAAATTCCCTATATTTTTTCAATTGACCTTTACCGTTGAATAAATAAAAAGCCTCCCTAATAATTTAGAGAGGCTTGCTTTATCTGTATGGAATTGTGACGTTTATGTACCAGAACCACCGACGAGCAATTCCCTTAACATTTTTATTCCGTATCAATATGTTAACGAAGAAGGTAATCTTGGCGTTTGTACTTCGTAGTCGTCAATTGGTTTTGGCTTATTAAATAAAGCTCTAAAAGTATCTGTCATGTAGAAAATGTCCTCCACTTTACTACGTGCCAAACGCATGAGATAATTATTCAAGCCATTATGAATAGCGTAAGCAAAAATATTACGCAACATCACTAAATCAGCTTCATACTCACAAAAATTCTCAACGGTGTACATCGTGAAACCTCTGTCATTGTCTTGAGCGTTGAATAATACTAAATGATAATTTCTTCCATGAATAAATGAAATCACTCTATTCTTAGAATAATCATAAAACATATTGTTGCTATCAACTAATAAATCAAGTATTTCCACCTCATTATTGGTTGTATTTAAGTTATCTGTTATGGCTTGGAATTGATTTTCTACTGTCATTTTCTTAAAATTTTACGTTGATGTTTGAGTGCTTTTACTCAGTTGTTACATAAATTTTACGATTAAATATAATAATTCCAAGCATTAATAAGATTTTTTCAAAAACGTATCATAAATGTAATCATCAGTCAAATACGGCTTTTTAGTAAAAAATGTATTTATTGGCAAAAGAGGTTCATGTTGAAAATCAGGTAAAAAAGTACAATTTCAGAGAGTATGTTTCAAAGGAATTGGGTTTTAAACAAAACAAGTTTTTTTACTTAAAATGGCTATCCAACAAACCCTATTTTTTTAAAAAACACCATTTTTTGATTAAAAACCAACATTTTGACACTTGACAGGGTAAGGATTAAAAATCAAGCTTTGAAATGATAAAAATCATAAAATTGCTAAAAACTACATCAATTATGATGAAATAATATTTTCGTCTTTTCTTTTTAAGGTTTCGTCTCATTCTCAAGAAAAAGTAAAAATCATCCACTAATTTTAGTTTCAGTAATAGACAAAAGATGTTATTCAATATTGAGAGTGTGGTGTTATCTAAATAGCATTTTCACTTTGGTAGTTAAGTAACAGATAAAGATTAGTAGCCAAATATTTGATTTCTTAGAAAAGTTCAATATTTACAAATCTCCAATGGTCGAATTATATTTCATCATAAATACTAAAAGATTTAATTGAGAAGTTTAAAGAGGTTTCACAGCAAAGCCACCCCGATATTCGGAGTGGCTTTCTTTTTATTGCTCAATAAATTTACTCAATCACAATTTTAGAGGTCACACTCCTATCATGTTTAGATACTCGCAAGAAATAAATGCCCTGTTGAAAACCTCTTATTGCTACGGTTTCATTGACATAATTAAGTAAATGTTCACGTCCATAACTGTCAAATAATTGAACATCAGCATTTTGCAAAGATTTTGAAAGTATAACATTAAACTCTCCTCTACTCGGATTGGGATAAACTTGAACTTCCTCCTCTCCTACTTCGCTTTCATTTGCCAAAGGAATTAAAATACTGATTTTGAACGGCTCTGATAATTTCACACAACCATCTTTGGATACTTTCACTTGATAAGTTCCTGATTTGTCGGCTTCATAAATCGACGTGGTGGCGTTTCTTCACTTGATAGTAATAAATTACCATTAGGAGAAGCAAAAATAGATGTTCTATAAAAAAACGTATCCATATTTTTAGTATCGAGTTCGTCTATTTTTTTCTCCCATAAAACCTTCCCTTCCTTCTGCCCAAAAGCATCGCCAAACATCGCCAGCAACGTAGCGAATAAAAGTGTAAATTTTTTCATGATTTTTAGATTTATTGAACTTTAAAATTCAGCCCAATTTTTAGCCCTAAATTATACGCATTGGACTGTATGAGGCTTTTTGAATTATTGATATTGTTTAATAAATAATTGGCGGTTGGTTCTACCGTCAAGAAACAATTTTTATTGATAATGTGCTGAAAACCAGCCGAAGCGTTTAGAAACACGTTGGTCTGACGATTAGCGGGGTCATACATCAATTGCGTACCTGTGGCAATGAAATAACGATTTCGTCCTGATATTCTTAAAAATTTCTGAACATCTGCTTTCAAACCTATCATTTCGAGGGTATTGCTTTCGGTTCTATGTTGCACAACCTGTTCAATCCTGTTGTTGGTATTTGCAGCAATATTCTCCACCAATAATTCATCAGTAGAAACCTGATAGTCAGCCCATTGACGCATTTTTAAATACGAAATATTCGTTCTAAAATTCCAAGTATTACCAATAGGTTTTGTCACACCAATCTCAAAAGCATAACCATTTCGTTCAGCATCAAAAAGCCCATTTTTTTGTAAATTCTGAATAGCACGATTATTTACCGTTAATATTCTATACGTTTGTAAAGGTGTGATACTGACACTCAAATAAATGGCTCTACGAATTGGTTTGATTTCCTTACTCAATGGATTTTCAGAGATTTGGGGAGTTATCAAATCGCTTTTTACAAAGACAATATCCTTATTTTTGAGCAATTCAAGAGGTTTTGTATATCTCACTTCTTCAATTGTCGCCTCATTAGTAGCAATCTGATTTTCTGATATATTTTTAGCTGATTCTTCACCCAATTTTATTTCTTCATTGTACACATTAGAAACGTTTTTCTCTTTCAAAACACGTCCAATTTTAATCTGTGTTTTTTTAGTTTTTACATGATTTATCGGTGATATATTTTCTCGCTCTACGTCTTTATGCTCAATCGCAACATTTTGTATTTCATTATTTTCACCTACTATCAAAGCATTTTTTTCATCTAAACTTACCAGAAGTGGCTGCGTGTTTATTTTCTCAGTTGAAACAATTGTTTTTTCAAGCACTTGCTCTCCAATCACTAATACTTCCGATTGTTGTTGGACAATCGGAAGTATTTCATCCTCCTCAAAATAGGGCGTAACGCTATTTACAATTAATGTTTTTGTCGAATAAATCTGATTTTTATTTTCAGTTGATTTATTTTTTTCAATATACTTTTCAATTCTCTGACCAACAACTGGGCTATTAAAAGGCGTTACTTTAGTGTTTTTAACCAATTCATTCTCTACCTTTTCAGTCGATTTTTTCTCCCAAATAATTACACCACTCAATAACAAAAGCAAAGCCACAACGGGAATCAAAAACCGTTTCATTCCACCGTCCCAACGAGGTTTATCGGGCTGAATGGCAGTATATATATTTTCCCAAGTTTGTTCGGATGGCTCAGGCTCATAATCCGAGAAAGTATCTTGGAGAAAGCGTTTGAGTATATCTTCTTCTGGATTTTGCATTTTTGTATTTTTACAAATTAAGTATGGGAGTTTTTAGTTGAATTGGTTAGCTAAGTTATACCCGATAAAATCTCTCTGTTATCTCTCCTAAGAGTTTTAAACCCTTGGGAGGGGTACAAATTCACCGAACAGCTAATTCCCAATTACTACTCAATAAACTCTTGTTACATCTTGATAACCAATTTTTATTAACTCTTTTTTCAATAAATCTCTCCCTCTTGATAATTGCGATTTTGATGTTCCTTCGGTTATATTCAACATTCCAGCAATTTCAGCGTGATTATAACCATCAATCAAATACAAGTTTATCACCATCCTATAACCGTCGGGCAAGGTATTGATAATATTCAATATTTGCTCTCTACTCAAACGTGAAAATATATTTTCATCATTTTCACTAAACTCTGCAACATACTCATAACCAACCTGTTCTCTTTCGTGAGAGGTGTGGCGGTAATGGTCAATGGCGGTACGAATTACCGAAGATTTTACCCAATAATTAACTGATTCTATCTTTTCGAGTGTGTGTAAGTTTTTAAAAATTTTAATAAATGCTTCTTGAAAAATGTCCTCAGCCTCTGCTTCTGTACGTGCATAACGCCTACATACCCCCAAAAGCCGACCTTTATACAGATTATAAAAGGCAGTTTGTGCTTTGGGGTCATTGCGTTTACAGGCAAGGACTAATTCTCTTTCGTTATTGGGCATTTAGAGTTTAGGTACGTTTTATTCGAGATGAACTTGTGGTGGTCAAGTAGAAAAAGTATTACTTTCCAAGTCTAAATCTTTCTTAAAATTTATAGAATTCGGAATTTATATAAAATATTTCCGTCGCTTGCCAAACGAACTGAATAGCGGTCCGTTCCTTGTTTTACTTCAATCTGAAAATGGTTTACACTCGTAACAATCTGATAAGCACCCTGATTGTAGGGTTCATAAACTACATTTGCTTTTACAAATATCCAATTGGCAAAATTATTATTCAAGGTAGTTTTGACCGATTCGGGCAAATAATTTTCACCTAATACTTGAGTTCGAATTAGTTTTAAATCGTTCTTCTTACTTTCTTCATCAATAAGTAAATAACGATCATTTTGACCAATTTTCACGGTTACAAAACTGGTTTTGTGGTTTCCAAAAATGCTTTCTGACACACCATAATCAAATTGCCAATTGGGAAAATTAGCCTCTAAATAAGTGGTAAGGTCTGTTGGTAGATTTGTTTTGGTTAAAACTTTGTAAGTATATTCGTTTTCAATGGTAGATACCCATTGCAAAATTTGTCCCGAATCTGCAAGGAATATTTCGGACGTTTGCAAAGCACCATTGAGATGTTCTCTAAAATTCAAGACTATTTTATACGATTTATCAGCCAAATTATAGATAATCACACTGGCACTTTTTAGTTGATTATTACTCAAAAACTGTTTGATTACGGTCGGAATGGAAGCATCAAAATTTATCTGGTCGGTACTGGTAAAAGTGATAGCAGAGGGCTTTACGTTTGGTTGATTTTCTTCCCTGACAAAATTATTATTGGCATCATAATACAGGTTTATAATTGTATTCTTATCGGTCTGAATAACTAATTTATAACCATCTGTTACAGTCAGAGATTTCATTACATCATAAACCATCACAATTTCGGCAGTAGTATAATTACTCAAAAAGTGTTGTTTTATGGTAATTGGAAGGCTTTTGGGCATACCAACCAATTCATTCAAGTCAATTATTTCACCTTGATAATCAACTAAAGACGATACTTTTCCAGCAGGAGTGACAAAATCAGTCTGCCAGGTTTTGTCTTGCTCTAAGGGTTTGAAAATAAATGAACTTACATTGGGATACGTCAATTTGAAAACCTCAGTAGTTGCCTGTGGAATGGTTGGAGGTAAAGTAGGCGGTGTTTCATCAACCACTTTATCACAACTTTGTAGTGATAAAATAGTCAACAATGAATAGAGGACAATTTGTATTATCCTGCCATTTTGCTGTTTTTCTTGCGTTTGATTATGTTTTTTGTAAAATACCATCATGCTTTTATGGTTCGACGTTGTTTATTATCTGAATAGTAAGATACAACAATTATCGTCCTTCTAAAAACATGGACGGAAGTCAAATCAAAAAGGGTTGCATGAAGCGTAAAAAATTAGCGAAAAAGCATAAATGTGCCTTTATATTGAAAATTGGGGCGGTCTGGGAAAGGATTAATTTTGTAAACGTACATACCTTCGGGGAGGGTTTTGCCACTATCTGTACCATCAAAAGGCGTATATGTGCCTTTTGAATAAAAAATCATATTTCCCCAACGGTTAAAAATCTGAACTTCTGGATTAGGATAGACCTCTAAACCGTTTAATTCCCAAGTATCATTATTTGCGTCGCCATTAGGAGTGAATGCCGTTGGAATGTAAACAGGTTGATACACTACAACATTGATTGAATCTTTACCTTCACAACCCAAATCTGTTTTGACAGTTACAAAATATTTGGTACTAACAATAGGCTTAGCAGTAGGGTTGGCGATTGTGGCATCGTCTAAAGTTGTTGCTGGCGACCATAAGTAACTAAGTTTAGGTTGGTTAATAAAGCCTTTTAGTGTGATTCCGTTGCCTTTTCCTAACAGAATATCATCTCCCAATTCTGGTTTAGGAAAATCTTGAATTTCAACTTCTTGCTCAGAACTTCCCTGTAAACATGGCAATGAACCATCTAATTTATAGAAGACTTTATAAGTGCCAACACCTAACTTTTTATAATCAAAGGTTGTAGCAAATTCCCCATTAATCCTGAAAGCTCCGCCAGAGGGCGTACCTTTTAGTGGTATTGCAGCGTGTTCTGTTCCGCAAACCGATAGAATTGGGTCAGTTGTCACACTTGTTGCGTTGAAAAATTCTATTTTTACTACTGGCGAAGTATCTGTACAGGGAGCTTCATCAGTAATTTTTAACTGAAAATCTCCACCTGCTCCAACGTCCAATTTGTTTAATGTTCCTACTGAATTCCCCCCTAAAAACCATTCATAGTTTTTCATTCCAGCAGGGGCAGAAAGTGTTGCAATATCACCTTGACAAAATTGTGTTTTCCCTGTATTGGTAGTAATGATAGATTTTGGGTCAGAAACCATAAAAGTTCGTTTATCAAAAACACTTGGACAACTACCATTTTGAGCAACTTCGTAAGTTATTTCGTGTTTACCCACACCCGCCGTTGCAGGATTAAAAGTTCCTACATTTGCATCAGTAATACCTTTCCCCTTGAATTTTCCATTTGCAGGTGTTGCTGTTAAATTAATGGGAGGTGTTGATAAACCACAAAAAGGCGGAAGAGAGTCTATTTTAACCGTAATGACTGAGGTATAATCAAGTTTGTATGGTAATGAAAAAGATGAACACGCATTACTCAGTGAACTTTGGTCGGTTACTTTCAATATATATTCACCTGCTTTTTTTGCCGTAATTTCAAAGTATTGCAAAGGTGTTATTAAATTATTATCCAAAAACCAAAAGTATTGAAATCCTAACTGAAAATTCGTTTTTAAGATAATAGAATCTCCTTGACAAATTTGAGTAACTGCTCTACTTGGTGTAATTATCGGTATTGGTGGATTATTTAGTCCGACAATATCAAGGGTATTTGAAATAGAAACTACACCAACGTTATCTCTGACAGTTAAACGATACTGACCAATTTCATTATGGGTAATGCTACTTGAGTTTTTGCCCGTAAGAGTTGACCACCCTATTGGAGCGGGACGTAAAAACTCCCATGTATAATCAACTATATTGGGGGCAGAACAGGATAATCCAATACTTCCATTTGGGCAAATACCTGCTCCATTCTTCATGATAGTAATTTGGGCGTGACTTACCCAAGTATAACCAATGAAGAAAAAGAGAAATAATAGATTTTTATGGGGTATTTGTTTAAGCACAATTGCTATATTTTTCTGTTTAAAACTTTACTTTTTAACAATTAGTGGTTAGAAAAATATATGTAAATATACTACCGACAACGTTTTTTGACAAAATTTGTTGTTGATAGGATAACGAAAATCTTTTAAATTTTCTATTCAAGGCTTATTAAGACAATTGGAAGATAAAATATTTTCATTTACAAAACCTCTTTATCTTAAAGTCAAAAAGAAAGCCCTCGACCATTGGTCCGAGGGCTTTGCATACGTGGGTTAGGGTTAGTCTTCGCTCGCATTGAAAACTTCTTTTCCTGATTCTCCCATCTTTACTTTTATTATTATCTTTTTAGGCTTTAGAGGTTAGAGGTTAGAGGTTAGAGGTTAGAGGTTAGAGGTTAGAGGTTAGAGGTTAGAGGTTAGAGGTTAGAGGTTAGAGAAAATGGATTTTGATTATCTCAAGTTCCATTTTCCCACTTCACTCCAAATTTATCTAATACCTCATTCCTACTACTTCATACCTACTACCTAATTACTTCTTCGCACTTTTCGTTTTGATGATACCATAAGGAATACATCTTGCTTCTCCACATGAACATACAACTTGTTGCATTGTTACGGTGTAATCCGTGTAGCAATCGTTGGCATTGAATACACGTACTGTGAATTTCGTGCCTGCATTTGTACTTGGATTAGCAATACCAGATTTAACAACTCCATCTGTTGGAATATCTGTTGCATCTGCGTATTTCTTAGTTCCTGTGTAAGTGCTTCCTTCAACGATGTCATATTTCAATCCTGTGAATGTACCTGCTAAGATAACTTTACCGTCATTCTTAGGAGTATCTTGGTCACAAGTTGAAACTTGAGCTGTTACTGTAATACCCGTTGGTTTTGGATAAACGATTAACGTTGCTACAACTGTTGCAGTACAACCATTTCCTGTAACAGTTACTGAATAAACTCCTGCATCAGTTAATTTAACATTCAGTAATTGTGGGTTTTGCGACGATGACGTGAAACCATTTGGACTTGACCATGCGTAAGTTAAACCACCTGTTACATTCAAGATTAAGTCTTGACCTTCACAAACTGGACCACATACTGCGGTTGGTGTAAATCCTGCTGTTACCGTTACTTTCGCTGTTACCTCACAACCGCCATCTGTTTTCACTAATACTGAATAGTCTCCAGCAGTTGAAACATTTATCTTCTGAGTTGTTGCTGTAAATCCACTTGGTCCAGACCATGAGTAAGTCTCACCGTTGGTTACCTCTTTATTGACAGTCAATTCAGTTGAAGCTGATGTACATAATGCAGTTGCTCCAGTAATTAACACATTTGGTTTAGCTGTTTCCGTTACGGTGAATTTACCTTTCGAGATACAACCTGTTACATCCGTGATTGTTACATCATACGTTCCATCGGTAGCTACTTCGATACTTGAAGTAGTTAATCCGCCTGTCCATAAGTACGTTGCTCCTGTTCCACCTGTTGCAGTCAAGGTAGCTTTTCCTCCATTACAGAAGGCAACTGCTGCCGTCGAAAGCGATGCTGGTGTTACCGTTATCGTTGTCGTTGCTGTGGCTGTACAACCTGCGTTTGAGATGACCGTTAAAGTATATGTACCTGACTCAGTTGGTTTAGTTACCGATGGAGATTTTTCTGTTGAAGTAAATCCATTTGGACCAGACCATGCGTAAGATTTAATACCTGTTGTTGCGGTTGCATCACCCGTTAAGGCTGTTGAACCACCTTCACAAATGGTTGCTCCACCTACTTGGATTGACAAGTTATCACTAACCACTTTAATTGTTCCTACTGCACTACATCCTGCATTTGTTACTGTCACTTGATAAGTTCCTGCTGATACATCTACCGATGCAGTTGTTGCAGAGAAATTGTTAGTTCCAGACCATGCGAATGTTCCTGTACCGTTGGCAGTTAAAGTAACTTTTCCACCTGAGCAAGTAACGGTGTCTCCTGTAATTTTAACAGTTGGGTTATCTTTAATTGTTAAAGTAGCCGTTGCTGTTCCGATACATCCACCTTCAGTTGTTCCGATTACGGTATAAACTTGTTGAACCGACACCGTTGGATTTGCTCCTGTGGCCGTGAAACCATCTGGTGCTGACCATGCGTAAGTTACACCGCCCGTTGCCGTTAAGGTTGTTGTTCCACCTGTACAAACTTCTGCTGAAGTAGCTTTAATGTCTGCCGTTGGTTTCACTTCCACCGTTGTCGTGGCTACTGCTGTACAACCATTAGTTGTGATTGTTACTGTGTACGTTCCTGCTTTAGATACTGATACTTCTTGCGTTGTCGCTGAGAAGTTGTTATCTC
>NZ_JAYGIN010000016.1:0-9286 GCF_034931005.1 Arcicella sp. LKC2W | reverse complement strand
CTGCCGTTTGAATTCTTCGCTGAAATAGCGAATAAATTTTTGCCCAGTGTTCTTGGTTTTGTCCATCTTTTGATACGTTTTAAGTTCAAAATTTGGTCAACTTATTTCAGGACGGGACAGGATATTGATATTTTATAATACGACATTACCAATCAACCAATAACCAGTAACCAGTAACCAATAGACCAGTAACCATTAACTAAAAAACTATGCAAAATCATAAATCAGAAATTACATTAAAAGATTATTTCACTTTACATTTTGTAGTGTTGATTTATGGTTTTACGGCAATTCTGGGACAACTTACCACCATTCACACGCTTGGATTAGTGTTTTTTCGTACTTTTTTAGCTACTGCTGGCTTTTTTATCTATTTCAAAATCAGAGGAATATCCGTCAATATTGACTCAAAAGGGAAATGGCAATTGTTAGCAACGGGTGGAATTATCATTGCCTTGCATTGGTTTACTTTTTTCTATTCGGCAAAGGTTTCTACGGTAGCAATCAGTTTAGCGGGGATTTCTACAACCTCATTATGGACAAGTTTGATTGAACCATTTCTTAACAAAAAACGAATAAAACCCGTAGAGGTAATGTTGGGTGGAGTGGTGGTTTTTGGACTTTATCTCATCTTTTTATTTGAATTTAATCATATTTGGGGATTAGCCTTAGGAATTGCTTCGGCAATAACGGGAGCTATTTTTTCAGTTTTGAACGGACAATTTGCCAAAAGATATTCGCCTCAAATTATTACATTTTACGAAATGTCTGGGGTTGCCATCACTACCATTATTCCCGTTTTGTATCTGTTTTTCTTTGGAGATTCTACCATCAAAGTTATTCCCGAAGGTTGGGATTGGCTTTGGATTGCCATATTGGCCTTTGTGTGTACGGTGTATGCGTATTCAAAATCGGTTGATTTAGTCAGGATTTTTTCGGCATTTACTTTCACTTTGACCATAAATCTTGAGCCAGTTTACGGAATAATGCTCGCTTACTCAATTTTTGGTGAAAAAGAACGCATGACATCGGGTTTTTACCTTGGAACTTTGGTAATTTTGGGTTCTGTTTTGATTTATCCCTTGTTACGAAAAACTAATGTATGAAATATAGCACACAGAAATACCTCTCATTCCTTCTCATCATTGCCCCCATTTTGTTTTTCGTTTTTTATGTTTGGCAATATACAATTAATGTTCCTTTTTTAGATGATAGTCTTTACTATACCAAATGTTTGGTTGATGTAGAAAAAAGCGATTCTGCGGTAGATGCGTTTTGGATTTTCATGAAACAACATACCATTACAGAACACAGAACGCCTATATCTAAATTTACAGCATGGTTAATTTATAAATTTACGGGTAAGTTTGACTACGTAACTTTGGCTCATTTGGGCAATTTAGCCTTGTTTGGAATGTTGTTTTTGTTTTGGAGATTCTTCAAAAAACATGGTTGGTCTGTCCTTTATTTTACGCCAATTCCATTCTTGATTTTTCAGATGCAAACTTACGAAAACCAATTTTGGACGATTTGCAACTGGACGTATTACCCCATCGGTTTGCTACAAATGGTAGTTTTGTATCTGTTGAGTTACCAAAAACGCAATAATTTACTTTATGCCATCATTACGGCTATTTTGGTGACATTTACATTTAGCAACGGGATGTTTGTGTTTTTACCTGCTGGCTTATTGCTGATTTACCAAAAAAGATACAAAGCTTTAGGTGCATTTATTGTGGTGGGCGTGGCTTGTGTGGCATTATATTTTAGTAACTATAAACCTTCACCAATTGCACCGCATGAGTTTTCGTTAGTTCATTTATTGGGCGGTTTTATCTTGATGTTAGGCTCTTATGTGGACGTACAAGGTTTGCATCAATTTTCGGCAGTGACAAGCTCAATTTTTGGTATTATTATCTTGTCGCTAATGACTTGGGGAGGTATTACATTATTGAAAGATTACTTTGAATCAGAAGAAATTTCAAGTAAAAATACCGAAAATAACGACTTCCAATTTATCATTTCTTCCATGATAGTTTTATGTATGTCGGCAGGTGCAGTGGCATATTCACGCTATTCGGGCGAGTTTGGTTTTGAAGAAATGTTTGTTAGTCGCTACCGTTTTATCAGCGTTACACTTTTGTGCTTGGGTTATTCATTTGTACTTTTACTGGTTAAAAAAGAAGTTACTAAACGTCTTATTTTAGCTTTTTTCTTACCAATTACGGTGCTTTTGTATGTTTACTCTTACTATTTTATCCATGAAAATAACGTTAATTTTCGGGAGAAATTAGTAGCCGCCACTTACAATTTCAAACATCATAATAGTTGGGTTTTGTATCCATTTGACAATGACTGGACGTATCAAGTTGATGTGGAAAATGTAGCGGCAATCAAAATGGGTATTTATCAATTACCAACTTTACCTTTTACCGCATTTCAAGAGGCGATTAATAAGGATACGGTTCAAAATGCGAGTAATTTGCCTTTAGCATTGGAAGAAAAGAAAGACCGATTTATCCTGAAAAACGAAACACTCAATGTTGAAAACCCTTTGATTGTAGAGCAAAATGTTGTCCTGAAATCGAAGAGAAATACGTATTTATTACCGCTAAAACGCCAACGAAATAAAAGCCGAAGGGATTTTCTTTTCCGCCAAAATTATTTTTGGAAAGGTTTTGAAACAGATATTTTAAAAAATACTTTCATCCCAGACGAATACACTATTGGACTTTTGAAAATTCAGGATGGAAAATATAATATTCAATATAGTAATCTGAAATTAAAATTGTAATTATTGAAGTTTATGAGTTGATGAGTAAAGGGTTTATGAGTTTAAAGTTTATGAGTAATGCACATTTGGTCTCTCATAAACCCATAAACCCATAAACTCTTTACTCATAAACTCATTTTCTCAAAACTCTCATAAACTTAGAAATTGAAAAACTTTGCCAGCATAGCCTTGTGGCTACTATTTTTGATAACCGTTGTTCCTGTTGGAATTTTAGCATTTTATAATCATCCTTCCGTAGCAGATGATTATTGTTTTGCGTACATGACTCGTGATGTTGGATTTTGGCAAGCCCAAAAATTCTATTATGAAGGCTGGTCGGGACGATATATTTCCAACATGATTTTTCATGCTACGCCTTTGGCTTTTGGTGTATTTTGGTTTGTAAAAGTAATGCCATTTTTGATTTTGGGCTTATTGTACCACGCCATGTATTCTTTGATTGGTGAATTATTGAAGCCATCTCGCCAAGGCCAATTATTATCAGCGGCTACGCTTTTGAGCTTATTTATCATATTTTCATCGAGTGTGGTTGATACTTTTTATTGGTACACGTCAGTATTCATTTTCCCGACTTCCCTTTGTTATTTTCTGTATCTAATTGTTGTCATTTTACGATATTATCAACCTAAATATCAGAAGATTAAATATCCAATTGCTCTTTTGGCAGCCACTTTGGTATTTTTTATGGTGGGGTCAAATGAAGTAATGATGCTATTCATTCTTGTTTTTTTAGGAATGATTTGGCTGTATATTTTAGTATTTGAGAAAAGATTTGACGGTTTTATTTTCTTCTTGATGATGGTTGGGGCATATTTTGCTTATTTCTGGGTAATTAAAGCAAAAGGAAATGAAATCAGAATGGCGGCGGCGGGTGGTCAGGTTTTTGGAGGTGCTATTGTTCAATCAATTAAAAATGCTTTAGAGTCAACTTTTTGGAGTACTATAAATTGGGTAAAACTTCTTTTACCAGCCTTGATTTTATATAAATTAGTTTTTTTAAAAAGATACTATGTTGTTAAAGATAGTGCGTTTTTAAATGTTCATATTTGGGTACTTAACGTTGCATTGTGCGTATTAGTTTTTTTGATGTTTTTCGTAATACATTATGGAAATGATATGGGGGTTCCTGACCGTGTTAATAATATTATTTTTGCCATTTTCATGATTGGTATATTTTTTATAGTTACTGTGATACACTATCAATATCCAACTCAATGGGAAGTAAGTAGTATGTTAAAGGTTTTTGGGTTTATCCTGTATTTGCTAATGTTTACTGTGAGTATTCCGAAAAGTACTTCAGGGCAAAATCTGAAAACCATGTACGCTGATATTCGTTTAGGAATTGCCAAACGTTATGACCAAGAAATGACCCAACGTTATAACCATATTATGACTTCAAAAACGGATACAATTTATGTTGCTCCATTGAAGAATATTCCAAAATCATTGTGTTTTGATGAAATAAAAACCAACGAACAACACCTTTGGAATAAATGCTATGCCACGTATTTTGGAAAGAAAGTGATAATTTTGAAAGAAGAAAAGTAAAATCAAACTTCTGTTTTCAATAATAGTACGAAACTATAAACTATTTGTCGCAGACAAATTTAGACCACAGATTGAACTGATTTTACAGATTTACACTGGGACTCACAGTCTGGGATGCACAGTCAGATAAAATAAAGAAAAATCAGCGAAAATCAGTATAATCCGTTTCATCAGTGATCTATCGTTTGTCTTGTGACAAACCCTTTATAAAAGGCTGATTGCCGTCTGCCGAAAGCCATAAAAACATGACAAATAAAGACTTATACATATCCATCATTATTCCTTGTTTCAATGAAGAGCAAGTAATTTCGCACACTTACGAGCGTGTCCATAAAACGATGCAAAGTTTTGAACATCGTGGTTATGAACTCATTTTTATTAATGATGGAAGTAGAGACAAAACGCTTGAATTATTGCGTGGAATTGCTAAAAATGATACAAATGTTAAGATTTTAAGCTTTTCTCGAAATTTTGGGCATCAACCTGCCGTGACTGCGGGCGTTAATGCTTGTACGGGCGACGTTGCGATAATTATTGATGCTGACCTTCAAGACCCGCCAGAGTTGTTTCCCGAAATGGTAAAAATCCATTTGGAACAAAACGCTAACGTCGTTTATGGATTGCGTGGCGAGCGAAAAGGGGAGACGTTTTTCAAGAGAATATCAGCAAAATATTTCTATAAATTGATAAACTTTCTATCAGATACACCACTTCCCGTTGATACAGGCGATTTCCGTTTGATTGACAAGCACGTTATTGAGGCTTTCAAAAGTTTACCTGAGAAAAACAAATACATCAGAGGTTTAATCAGTTGGATAGGTTTCAAGCAAGTACCCATTATTTACGTGCGTGAAGAACGTTTTGCGGGTGAGACAAAATATCCATTGTCAAAAATGATAAAATTTGCCTCGACAAGTTTGCTTTATTTCAGTAAAAAACCGCTTAAATTGGCTCTCAGCTTAGGTTTAGTGAGTGTTTTGGTCGGTATTGGTTTAGCAATTTGGGTAATAACGGGCTTACTTTATCGCCCAGATAGTTTAGTACCTGGTTGGGCTTCAACGATTATCGCCCTTATCTTTTTTGGCGGTATTCAGTTGTTGACTATCGGTGTTTTGGGTGAATATTTAGGAAATATGTTCGAGGAAATCAAGAACCGCCCAGAGTATATTGTTCATGAGAAAATTAACTTTTAAATTAGGTAGCACGGGAATCCTTCCCGTGTATTTCAGTACGCTTCACGGGAAGGATTCCCGTGCTACAAACATGAAAAAGACACTAACCCAGATAGGTATTATTTTACCTATCTTTTTTTTCATACTGATGCTATTCACCTACGCCGTGAATGTGCCTTGGATGGACGATACCGATGCTTTTCCAGATTTTTTAGGAAGATTTTTAGAAGCGAAAGACTGGAACGAAAGAGCTTGGTTATTGTTTAAACCCAATAACGAACACCGTATTGTGTACGCCAAATTGATGAATTTGTTGCACTACGCACTCACGGGTACACTCAATATGCGGACGCTCACGATAATGTCCAATATTACACTTTTTGGAATATTGTGGATTTTTTGGCGAGTAATTAAAGAGCAAAAAATAGCTCCAATGTATTTTTTGCCTGTTCCTTTTTTGCTTTTACAGCCTCAATATTACCTCACAAGTCTTTGGACGATTACAGGTTTTCAGTATCAACCCGTTATTTTCTTTGGGTTATTGGGCGTTTATTTATTGTCGAGAAATACGCTTTTGACCTTCTTTGGGGCGGTTTTAGCCGTTTTCTTCGATAGTTTTACCATGAGTAATGGTTTATTTTATTGGATGGTTGGATTGGTAGTTTTGGCTTTGCAAGGACGCTATAAAATGTTAGGTGTTTGGGCAGTTTTTGCGGTAGCAACTTTTAAATTATACTTCTACCGATTTGACACCGAAGCCAACGACCAAGGCTTTCAATATTTCTTCAAACACCCGCACGAAAGTTTCTTTGGTTTTTTTACCCATTTAGGCGGAGGTCTTGATTTTCAAACACTTAGTCCAATCCTGATTCGTTCTATTGCTCCAACAATTACGGGTTTTATCTTGATTGGCGTTTGTATTTGGTGGATATTTTTGAAGGTCATTAATACCAAAGAAAAATTCTCTCTTATAAATTTTTGGGAAAAATTACAGTTAAGATTCAATAACGAACCATCAAATTATATCATTTTAGGAAGCCTTTTGTTCTTGATAATCAATGCTTTGGTGATTGCTATTTTACGTCCAAGATTTGGATATTTTGTAATGATTGTGGGTAATTATAAAATTTATCCTGCTACGATGTTAGTGGTTGTTTATTTAATGTTACTAACGGGCTGGCTGAAAAATATCAAAAGTCAAAAGGTATTTAGAGTATTATTGATTAGCAGTATTCTTTTCAATATGGCTTCTTATATTAAATTTTTGCCCGAAATTCACGAAAGAAGGAAAGATTTATTAGTCCGTGCTTTTAATCAAGAATACAATAAAATAGGTTTTGGCCCATACGTTGGCTCAGATTTTGACCAGTATGTTCAAACCTCATTGGGGAGATTAATTCCGAAGGGAATTTACCAATTTCCGACAAATACGGTTTTTAAGACCTCAGAAAAGGAAATTTTGAGTAATTTTGCTGATAATCAAAACCTTAAAGTCAACGTTTCGACGGTTAATAAGGAGATTTTCGTAGAAAATTATGACTTACCTACTGGTTTTGGCTTAAATGATGGAGCGTATTTGATATTGAAATCACCCACAAAAACGTATTTGATTTACGAAAAACGCTTTTTGTATAATTTCAAAGACAGTGGCTTTTTTATCAAAATTCCAGAGAAATATTTAGTTCATGCGACGTATCAAGTAGGCGTTTTTTGGGTAAAAGGAAACGAACGAAAAATCTATAAAACGGATAAAATAGTTGAAGTGAATTATTGATTGTTTTAGATAATTTGAACAAAATAAAATTATGGTACACGCTCAAAAACTTACTAATCTTCAATTAGAGTTAGTTAAACTTTTTAGCTACAAAATAGCTGAAAATCAGGTGCTTGAAATCAAACAATTATTAAGTAATTATTTTGCAGACAAGGCAACAGAAGAAATGGATAGACTTTGGGAGGAAAATAATTGGACGGAAGAAACCATGAAAGAGTGGTCAAATGAACATTTAAGAACGCCTTACAAATGATGCGAATCATTTTAGATACAAATGTTCTATTGGTTTCAATTGGAAAGAAATCTCAATATAGACCTATCTTTGACGCATTCTTACAACAAAAATATACATTGATTATTAGTAATGATGTATTATTGGAATATGCTGAAATCATTGAATTTAAAACCAATGCTTTGGTAGCCAATAGATGACTTTTTAGATATAGTGAAGAAATTAATTTAAAGAATAAAATGCAAGTTTGGAAATTTGGAGGTACTTCAGTCGGGAAGCCCGAAAGAATGCACTCTATCAAAAATTTGATTACCGAAGATGGTAATCGTAAAATTGTTGTATTGTCGGCTCTTTCGGGTACGACCAATGCCCTTATCTCCATTGGAGAATCTTTGAAAGCCAATAATGATGCAGAGGCGGTTGAAAAAATCGACACTTTGTATGCTCATTATGAGGAATTTATCAAAGAATTATACTCAACGCCAGCAGGATACGCAGAAGGTAAGGCGATTATAGAAAAGGAATTTTCATTTATTCGTTCTTTGGTGAATATCAAACCATTTTCGGTAAAACAAGAAAAGGAAATCGTTGCAGAAGGTGAATTGCTTTCTACGCAAATGTTTGAGGCGTATTGCCGTGAACAAGGCGTGAAGTCTGCTTTGTTACCAGCTTTAGATTTCATGTTAATTGATGCTGATAATGAGCCAGTTCTGAAATTTACAGAAGAAAAATTAGGTGGAATTTTATCGCAATTGACTGATAGGCAATTATTTATCACGCAAGGATTTATTTGTCGTAACCCACGTGGTGAAGTAGATAACTTAAAACGTGGTGGGTCTGATTATACCGCATCATTAATTGGTGGAGCAATCGTAGCAGAAGAAGTACAAATTTGGACGGACATTGACGGAATGCACAATAACGACCCAAGAATCGTTAAGAAAACCTTCCCAATTCGTGAATTGACTTTTGAAGAAGCAGCTGAATTAGCGTATTTCGGAGCGAAAATTTTGCACCCAAGTACCATTACGCCTGCTAAAATGAAAGGCGTTCCCGTTCGTTTGAAAAATACGATGGAGCCGTCGGCTTTTGGTACGTTGATTGCCGATAAAACATCTGACCGTGAAATTAAAGCGATTGCAGCCAAAGATAATTTGACGGCGATTTACATTCACTCGACCAGAATGTTGAATGCTTACGGTTTCTTGCGTAGAGTATTTGAGGTTTTCGAGAAATACAAAACGCCAGTTGATATGATTACGACTTCGGAAGTTTCCGTTTCTGTAACCATTGATAATGATGAGCATTTAGATTCTATCATGGCAGAGTTACGTCAATTTGCTGATTTAGAGGAAGTTGATAAAGACCAAACTATTGTTTGTATCGTTGGAAACTTCTCGGCAGACAAAGAAGGTATTGCCTTGAAAGTATTAGAAGCGATGAAAAACATTCCAATCAGAATGATTTGCTATGGAGCTTCCGAACATAATATTACGCTTTTGATTCACGGCAAAAACAAAGCTGCGGCATTGAATGCACTGAACGAAAGATGTTTCTTGTATGAAGATACAATGAAAGAGATTTTCTCGGCACCGTGATAATTAGCAACACCGTTTTAAAAGCCGTGTTGTGATATTTGCAACACGGCTTTTTGTTTATCTTTGTGAGTAGTAATCTTTCCCCAGCCTAAAGGCATGGGGATAATTATAGATTTTGGCTAAAGCCGTTGCTTACAAATACTTGAATAATCTGCCTTTTTTTGATAA